>CAMWOX010000238.1 GCA_947175975.1 uncultured Ruminococcus sp. | reverse complement strand
CCGTGGTAATCACAGGAACAGCCCCCAGAATTTCGGCGATTTCGCAGGCGAATGCATTCGCTCCTCCAAGATGTCCGGATAACAGACTAATCACAAATTTTCCCTGCTGATCCAGGACAACCACAGCCGGATCGGTTACTTTGGATTTTATCAGATCCGCAAGCATCCGGACAACAATGCCTGTTGCCATCACAAATACCAATGCATCATAATTTTCAAAATCCTGTGCAATTTGCATTTTTAGATTCTGTTTGGATTCAATCTGACCGCCTAAATGCGCCTGGATCTTTTCCACAACAGACTTTCCTTGAGAAGTCAACCAGAAATACGCAATTTTCATTCTGCAATCCCCTGCCGGAATCCATGTGTAAAATGCCTGTCATAGAGTTTGGAGAGCGAATACGCATCACCCAGGAAATTCCCGACTGTCACAAGGGCTGTTTTGGTAATACCTGCCTGGCGGACTTTTTCTGCAATGGTTTCCAGCGTGCCTGTTATTATTTTCTGATCTTTCCAACTGGCTTTATACACCACGGCAACAGGTGTTTCTTTCGGATAGCCTGTGCATAATTTTTCTGCAAGTTCCTGGATTCTGCCGACGGACAGAAAAATAATCATGGTTGCCTGGTGCTTTGCCAGTTCCTCAATGCTTTCTGATTCCGGAACAGGTGTCCTTCCCTCCATGCGTGTCAGGATCACTGTCTGGGACACATCCGGGAGTGTGTATTCTTTCTGCAATGCCGCAGCAGCAGCCAGGAAAGAACTCACACCAGGGATCACTTCATGAGAAATGCCCATGCCGTCCAGAGCGTCGAGCTGTTCCCGGATCGCCCCATAGAGAGACGGGTCTCCGGTATGCACTCGGACAGTTGTTTTCTGATTCTGTTCCGCATTCTGCATGATCTGCAAGACTTCTTCCAGTGTCATACCGGAGCTGTCATAGATTTCACAGCCGGATTTCGCATCCCGGAGAATTTCGGGATTGACAAGAGACCCGGCATAGATAATTACATCCGCAGAATCAATTAATTTTTTTCCCTTGATTGTCAGCAATTCCGGATCGCCTGCACCTGCTCCTACAAAATAAATCATGATTCCAGACTTCCTTTCTTGATCAACAGTGTTGTGAAATAAGATTTTTCTCGGATCACAGGCTTTCCGATATACGCATCCGGCATGCCGATATTCTGCATCATGACAGTATGATCCAGTAATTCCGATTCTTCCAGCATGGGAATCAGCCAGTGCAATGCGTTTCCGGCTTTCATCATGATAATATTATCTGCCTGCAAGATCGCCTGTTGTACGGATTCCGGGGATTGTACCGCCGGGAGAATCAGGAGCGATTCCTGATTTTCACAGAGACTCAGCTGTGCAGCAGCAGCTCCCGCCGAAAATGAAGAGATCCCCGGAATGACGCTTGTCTGGTAACCGGATTCTGCAATGATTTCTCTGACATAAGAAGCCGTGCTGTAAACAGAAACATCTCCCAGCGTTATCATAGCTACCATTTTTCCGGATTTTAAATATTCTATGATGGGAAACAGCACACCGGATCTTAAATCATTTTTATAATCCCGGCTTGGTTTCATAGGAAATACAATTTTTAATGTTTCTGCTTTCCGCATATCCGCCACCTGTTGGGCAATTGCAAATGCCACAGAATCCGCATTCGCATGTTTCACGGGAGTGACAATCACATCCGCCTGTTCCAGAATCTGTTTTGCATGAAGTGTTAATTCCAGGGGATTTCCAGAACCAACACCGACTGCATAAAAAATACCCTTCATAAATTTTCTCCTAGCATACAGGAATAAATCATTACAGCGTTGTTTTCCTGCAAGATATGATAATTTTTGATTGACTTTGCATGTGCAACAGAAATCTGTGTGATTTCCAGATCCGGCATAGATTGCAGCAAAGCATAAATTTCCGCTTGGGATTCCAGCGTCACAGCACTGATCACAAGGCGGATTTTCTTGTGCAGATTCTGGAGCAGATTGAAAATCTCCGGGAATTTCTTTCCTGTGCCGCCAATGAAGACACAATCCGGCAACGGCAGATTGTTCAGAACTTCCGGAGCTGTTCCGGAAATAATCTCCAGATTTTCAAGTCCGAAATAATGTTTATTCTGATTCAGAATTTCTAATGCAGTATTTTTATACTCGATTGCATACACTTTCCCGAACGGACAAAATCTGGCACACTCCACGGAGATACTGCCTGTCCCTGCACCAATGTCCCAGATCATTTCATACGGCTGTAATCTTAATTTACTGAGAATCACGGCTCTTACTTCTTCTTTGGTCATGGGAGACTGATTCCGGAGAAATGCGTCATCCGGGAGCAGTGCCGGACGGCTGACCGGTCTGGGTGCAGGATTTTTCACAGCGACCACATGTAATGCAGGATTTTGAAATTCCAGAAATTCGCTGGGTGAACCAGAAAACAATTTCTCTTCCGGGCATCCCAGAGCTGAACCGGCATATAGTATTGCATTCTCAATAGGATATGCTGACAAGATTCCGGCAATCTCTTTTGCACCCTGCTTCACAGAACAAAAAAAGAATGTGACAGCATGTTCCGAAATAGTACACGCAATTTTACCGGGATTGTATTCTCTGCCATGCAGACTCAGAATTGCTGCATCTTCCATTGTGATCCCAAAAGCCGCACCAAGCAACTGCAACGAGCCGATCCCTGGAATGATTTCTGTTTCCATATCCGGATAACGTTCCAGAATTGTCCTGCATAAGCTATAAAATAACGGATCCCCTGATACCATCACAGCAATTTTCTGCAATTCCAGACGCTGTGGGAGCTGTTCCAGAAATTCCGGAATTTTGCCAAGAATTTCAATATTTTCAAGATTGTAATTCTGGAGCATCTTCCTGAAACGTCTGGATGTGATCACACAATCCGCCGTTAAGATTGCTTTTTCTGCGGCAGGCAGTAAGTAATCCGGATTTCCCGAACCGCCGCCGATGATTACCAATTTCATGTTAATTCTCTAACCACGCTTTCATGATCTGTCCTGTATTTTTGG
>CAMWOX010000237.1 GCA_947175975.1 uncultured Ruminococcus sp. | reverse complement strand
CAGTGTGATAGCCTGCAAATGTTTTTTGTTTTTTCTGGCAGGAACATAACAGAACTCAGCAAAAAATATCAAGAAAAAATTCTCTGTTCATGATAGAATAGATATAGCAGGAGGGAGGCAGACCAAAATGGATTGGGTCAGAGGTTTTCAGCATGCCATTGATTACATGGAAGAACATCTTACAGAACCAACGGACTATGAAAAAATTGCCAGTGAAATGCATATTTCCGTATTCTATTTTCAGCGGATTTTTACAATTCTGTGCGGAATGTCACCAGGCGAATATATCCGTAACCGCAGGCTTTCACTTGCCGGCAGTGAGCTTGTTTCTACGGATCATAGAATTATTGATATTGCGCTGAAATATGGTTATGACACACCAGAGGGCTTCACAAGGGCATTTACAAAATTTCATGGAGCTGCGCCGAATGTCGTGCGCAGAAATCATCTGCCGATCAAATCATTTGCCCCACTGCGAATATCTATATCAGTGAAAGGCGGAAAAAGTATGAACTACAGAATTGTAGAAAAAGAGGCTTTTACAGTCCTCGAAAAAGTTGAGAATCATGCTGTGATAACCGACAAAAACAAAAAAGTTGAGAATCATGCTGTGATAACCGACAAAAACAAAAACGAAATTTCAGATTTCTGGGACAGGGTAAAAAAAGACGGAACAGTGCAGACGCTTGTGAATGCTTTGGCAGACGGAAAAAAGAATCTCATGGGAATCTGTTACAATGATTCCAGTAATAGCAGTGAGAGTTTTTCTTATTCCATTGCGGCAGTGTGCGATGAAAATTGCACTGTTCCGGATGGCTACCGGATCAATTGCATTCCTGCAAGAACATGGGCAATTTTTGAATGCAAGGGTGCAATGCCGGATGCCATTCAGAAACTATGGCACAGGATTGTCACGGAGTTCTTTCCGACAAAGGATTATGAACCGACTTATGAAATGGATATTGAAGATTATCCGGACGGCGATGCCACATCTGTTGATTATACATGCTGGCTCTGGATTCCTGTCAGAAAGAAATAATTTAATGCAATGATGAATACAACCGGAAGACAGCGTCTTCCGGTTGTATTTTTAGAATTTCAGGAAGATTATTTCATCATCCGGTTCCAGTGTGATTTTCTGATCCGGAGAAAGAAGCGGCTTTCCCTCATCTTTCGGATATAATACAGCAGAATCCAGATTGTCAGAAGCATGATCCATTCTTGCAAGAAGATAATGAATGCCATCTTTGATACAGCCAAGCGGCATGTAAATATGTCCGGTTGCTTCATACACCCAAAGAATCAGTTCTCTTTTACTTGCAAAACTGAGATTCCCCGCATAGTTTTTGAAAAAAATACTGGATTTTACTGCAAACAGACTGCATGTGTTGACAGGAATATTATTTATATTTTTTGAAAAGGAGTCATTCTTGAATGTAATCAAATCCCGGATTACATCCAAGCGCATAGGATCTTTGCCAATCTGTGCATACATACAGCTCAGAAACTTGTCACTGACAATTACTTGATCTTTATTGCGGCGTTCAATCATATCTTTATTTTGCATATCTAGGATTTCTACAATACAGTCTCTTGCATTGAAATTCTCAATATCTTTCAGTTTACTCCAGAACAAAAGCGGCTTTTCATCCATATGGGATGCGATACAGGTTTCATCCGACAGGAACAGAATTGAATTTGTTTTCCGAAGCAGAGAAATATCCAGATTTTCTAATGGATTGAAAATATTATTGATTATGATGGGATGATCCTGTGAGGAATTTAGAATTTCCCGATAGTGATAATCTGCATAGTACTGTTCCAGAACAGTTTTATTTTCTTCCGTGTCCATCAGGATGACATGAATCTGCATGTCCTGATATTCCTGCATGAAGCAGGTGAGACTTTCCAGAATATAGGGCAGTTTGCTGTTGATACCAATGATAATAATTTCAGATTTTTCAAGTGCAATGCAGGGGATCAGTTTCTGTTCCGGAAGTGATTTTCTGATTTCTTCCATTTTCTGTGATTTCAGATGATGAATTTCATCCTCATTTTCAGCAATGTAAACACGTCTGTTGGACACATCAAACAAGGGAACAGCCGTTTTTTGCATCCGGATTTCATCTGCAATAGAAAGATTTTCAGAATTACTCTCGGAAATATCTTTCAGATAAATTTCGACACCTTCAAAACTGATCATGTGAAGTAATACATCGTTCAGTGATGGCATAATTGCCGTGATCGCCATGATCTTTCCCAGAATTTCATTGTAATTCACGGGTATGGAGATCTGGTTTGTCTGTTCTAGATGATATTCTTTGACCATTGTTTCTACATTCGTATTTGCCGTTTCTACAACGATATTTGTTTTGCTGTCACCATGATTGACAGAGAAATACCATGTGATGAACATGAATAATTTGGAAATAGAAAAACTTTGATCTATATTGCTTTCTTCCGGTGTCATCAGCAGAACAGTTTTCGCTGTCCTGAGTGAAATATTATCCAGATCAAGTTTTGACATGGGATTTCCCCGACGGATAATGATATTTTTAAATTTATTCTTGGCATGATTGCTACTGAATACGTTTGCAATCTGTCTTTCTACTTCCTCTTTGTTTCTTTCAGATAAAATTGTAATATAAGTATTGTCTGTATCATCAAAACAGTAATCATAGATCAGGGATGGTACTTTGTGGTTATAATTCAGAATCACAATATGATTGCTGATTTTAAGCTTGTTTTTATGATTTGCAGATTTTTCTAGTATTTGGTTAATCACATTCGTAATATAGCCCACTGTGCCGCCTGTCAGAGAAATCATTCCTAGCAGTACAACAACAGTTGTGATAATTAGAGAAGCAGGATAATCACTGTACTGATAGCGTCCGCTTGGATTGATCATCAGTGTGAATGCAAAACGCATCATTTCCAGAAATCCTCTTCCCTTGTTTTCAGGAAGGAGTAACAGTAGCAGTGAAGAGAGTATAATGGATAAAATATTTACCAGGATAATCATGAGAAATACGAAGGTACTTGGATTATTTTCTTTC
>CAMWOX010000236.1 GCA_947175975.1 uncultured Ruminococcus sp. | reverse complement strand
ATATTATAGTTATTTTAAATAATCGAGGGTGTTTTTTTCTATTATAAGTAAAACTAACAACCGATAAATTTAATAATGCAACACATAAATTCAAAGAACCTTGTTCCCAAATACACCCAAACAAATATAATTTTTGATTTGTATGGTCAAGATAAATATCTAATATTAAAATTACAGCCATAATGCTTACACAAATCCATTGGAAAATATTAAACAACTTTGTTTTCATGTTTCAACAGCCCCTGAATATTTTACTTATATTTATATTTTAGCAAATTCTATAAAAAAAGTCAAGTGAAAAATTTTTTAAAAAAATTTTGAAAAAACTCTTTACAAATCAAGAATAATATGCTATAATAACTATTGTTCCGTGTACTTGGATTGAGGGTTACGCCCTGAATGGGATTTTTTACCTGCCTTTTTCTATGTTCCGGACAAGTATTATTAATCTTAAAGAGGTGAATTTATCATGCTGCGTAAAGAAGAAAAAACGGCTGTCATTGAGGAAAATCGTAATCATGCAACAGATACTGGTTCTCCTGAAGTACAGATCGCTATCCTGACTCGTCGTATTAACGACCTGACAGAACATCTCAAGGTCCACAAGAATGATCATCATTCCAGAAGAGGTATGCTGAAGATGATCGGTCGCAGAAGAAATCTGCTGGCTTATCTCAAGAAAAAGGATATTGAGAGATACCGTGCGATTATTGCAAAGCTCGGTATTCGTAAGTAAGAAAACACATACACAAAGGGCAGAGGGGGAATCTTTCTGCCTTTCTGTGCGTTTCCAGTGAATCATGTAAGAATTTGTGCTAGCAGCGGATTATTAGCATCTGACCGTGTTTCTGTATCGGTTTTGCGGATAGCGGAAACAGGGTTTTTTGCTAAAACGCTGCAAGAATTATCATAAAGCGAGGTTATGCTCATGTTTGAAAATTACAGAGTGTTTGAAACAACTTATGCAGGCAGAAAGCTTGTTGTGGAAACCGGCAAGACCTGTGAACTGTCCAATGGCTCTTGTTGGGTACGTTACGGCGAAACTGTTGTGATGGCAAATGTCACAGCCAGTGCAAAGCCGAGAGAGGGCGTGGATTTCTTTCCCCTGTCTGTAGATTATGAAGAGAGATTATATTCTGTCGGAAAAATTCCGGGGTCTTTTACAAAACGTGAGGGAAAGCCGTCTGAAAAGGCAATCCTGACTTCCCGTATGGTTGACAGACCTATCAGACCGTTGTTCCCGAAAGATATGCGGAATGATGTTTCTGTTGTCATGACAGTACTTGCAGTAGATCCGGATTGCTCTCCGGAGATTGCTGGCATGGTTGCAACTTCTATTGCAATTTCTATTTCTGATATTCCGTGGAATGGTCCGATTGCCGGAATCAGTGTCGGATTGGTAAACGGTGAAATTGTTCTGAATCCAAATAAAGAACAGAGAGAATGCAGTGACTTGAATCTGACAGTTGCCGGAAGTGCTGAAAAAATTGTCATGATTGAAGCAGGTGCAAATGAAGTGGATGAAAAAACCATGCTCAATGCAATCCTGACAGGTCATGAAGAAATCAAGAAAATGGTTGCCTTTATTTCTGAGATCCAGAAAGAAATCGGTAAGCCGAAGTTTGAGTTTGAATCCCAGGAGATTCCACATGAGATGTTTGATGCAGTGGAAGCTCTTGTCGGTGAGAAAGTAATGGCAGCTCTGGATACAAATGATAAGAACGTCCGTGATTCAAGATTAAAGCCAATTATTGATGAAGTGCATGAAACATTTGATGAGCAGTTTGGTGAAAATGCTGCTGTCAAGCTGGATGAATGTTTATACAAACTCCAGAAGAAGATTGTCCGCAACTGGCTGTATAACGGCAAGCGTGTGGACGGCAGAGGGATTGACGAAATTCGTCCGCTGTCCGCAGAAGTCGGCTTGCTTCCGAGAGTGCATGGCTCTGGACTGTTCACCAGAGGACAGACACAGGTTATGACAATCGTTACATTAGGACCTGTCAGCGATGCACAGAAAATTGATGGACTGGATGAAGAGACATCTAAGCGTTATATGCATCAATATAATTTCCCGTCTTATTCTGTCGGTGAAACAAAACCCTCCAGAGGACCTGGCAGACGTGAGATCGGACATGGTGCTCTTGCAGAAAAAGCACTTGTTCCAGTTCTGCCGAGTGTAGAAGAATTTCCCTATGCAATGCGTCTGGTTTCTGAAGTGCTGAGTTCTAATGGTTCTACGTCGCAGGGTTCTATCTGCGGTTCTACACTGGCACTGATGGATGCGGGTGTACCGATCAAAGCTCCTGTAGCAGGCATTTCCTGTGGTTTGATCACACTGCCTGACAGCGACGATTTCATGACAATGGTAGATATTCAAGGTCTGGAAGATTTCTTCGGCGATATGGATTTTAAAGTCGGCGGTACACACAAGGGTATTACGGCAATCCAGGTGGATATTAAAGTGGATGGTTTAACGCCTGCGATTATTGAACAGGCATTTGAAAAAACCAGAAAAGCAAGATTATATATCCTGGATGAGATCATGCTGAAAGCTATTCCTGCACCACGTTCCGAGGTAGGCACTTATGCACCAAAGATGCTCCAGACAAAAGTCCCGGTTGACAAGATCCGTGATGTCATTGGACAGGGTGGTAAAGTGATTCAGAAAATCTGTGCGGAATGCGATGTTAAAATTGATATTAATGAAGATGGCAACGTATTCGTGAGTGGTCTGGATATGGAAAATACCAAGAAAGCAATCCAGATTGTAGAAACGATTGCAAATGATCCGGAAGTCGGTGCGATTTACAAAGGAAAAGTTGTCCGCCTGATGAATTTTGGTGCATTCGTGGAAATCGCTCCAGGTAAGGACGGACTTGTGCATATTTCTCAGCTTGATAATCACAGGGTGGAACGTGTCGAAGATGTTGTCCAGATCGGTGATGAAATTGTCGTAAAAGTGACAGAAATCGACAGGCAGGGAAGAATTAATCTTTCCAGAAAAGAAGCACTTGCAGATATTGCAAGAAAGAAAAATAATAAATAATTTTTTAA
>CAMWOX010000235.1 GCA_947175975.1 uncultured Ruminococcus sp. | reverse complement strand
CTCCCCGGACTTGCACAATTCTGCCGTTTGTGCTGACTTCCATGGTATAGAACGGCTTGTCCGGATGATCTTTCTGCCGAATAAACAGAATGTGCAATCTGCCTTCCATGTGTCTTTTGGCATATCCACCAACGCAGTGCTGCAAGGCACATCCCTCCTGCACAATTTCTTCTACATTCTTTGGCAGATGGATCATGAAATTTCCTGACTGGTATTCCATAGAATCCCGCATGGCTTTATTTTTTTCAAATAGACTCTCGCATTTTCTTTTGTATTTCCTTGCTTTCTCCAATTCCTGTAAATTGATGACTTCAGTCAATCTGGTATGCATATCCATAAAATGATGTGGCATACTGATCGCTGTATCGTGCAAGTTATACTGTAATTTCCTGCACTGGTTAAGATAATCCTGATAATCATGACTACAGATTTCATTTTCCGCCAAATATCTCGCAATTCTCTTAGGTTTCAGTCCGGTCAGTTTACAAAAACGTACTGCTGTTCCGTGTTCTGCTCCGAATGTCTTGCATATTAACAGCAATTCTTGCGGCTTGTAATCCGGAAAAGTTTCACGCCAGTTCAGATAATCAAGATAATGCTCTTCATTTCCTTGCAGAGTCTTGAACTCCGTGCGGTTCAGATTCAGCATTTTCAGCAGATTGTTGGACTTCCAGTTGATATGACAATCTACGGAAAGATGTTTCTGGTTGCCCCAGAAACCGCTGTATGTTTCACCAAGTAAGCTGTTGTAGCCTGACTTCATGAGATATTCCAGATTGCGGTGTTTGCAATACAAGTGCAGATATTCCATGGTCAAATCACCATAGTAGTGTTTCAGTTGTGAATATTTCATGCAGGATCTGTCTAGTGCGTCCCTGTTCAGCAATGTATATCTGTTGTCAAAGCTATAGCCATAGCCAACTTTGCAGAACACCGGTTCACGGACTTCTTTGCGGATTTCCCAATGTCTGCCGTCATTGCTTCCATAACGTACAGAACCATCATCCGCAAACACATAACGCTGACGTTCTGCCAATTTTCCGCTACTGTAACGGTGATAGCAACGCACAAACAACTCTCTGCCCCATGTGAGCATCACAGCAAAATTTTCTGCTCCTTTGCCTTTCATCTGCTCCATGATCTCATCCGGTATTGCCGGAAAACTGCACAGCAGTTCTTCTTTTCTTGCTTTTCTCATGACAGCACCTCACCAATCTGCGAGACTGTCAAATACAGCAGATAGTGTCCGGGGTTCTTTCTGTGCCGGAGCTGTGCCATCAGCATTGCCGATCAGATCAATTTCCATACGGAAATGAACTACTGCACCCGGAAAATAGAATTTGACTGCTCTGCTGTACACGTCAAAATCAGAAATACTCCCATTGATGCCTTTGACTACTTCGTCAAGGCAATTTTGAAAGCTTTTTCCGCTTTGCTCGATTGCTTGCTGAAATTCCTGCTCTTGACAGCAGAAATTTTGCAATGCCTCCGCCGTGGCTTTTGCAATCGCTGTCTGATAGCGACCTTTTACCGATTTCAGGTTAAAATATTCTTTCAGATCCATTGAAAAACTCCTTTTCTCTTGAATTTTATGATAATCCACCCCGAACAAGCCGGAGTGGATTTTTTCACATTTTGTTGAAATGCTGTGGAAAACTCATTCATGCTCTATGTACATTCTGATAGCATCATTATCAGAACAGCCGATAGCTTCAATTGCTTCGATAACTGTCATGCCTCTTGCCACCATATCCCTAATAAGCACGTTGACAAGACAGCAGTGCATCCTGAGCAATTCCTGTGTGGTTGCATCCGGATTGTTCAGGAAAACGCCAATGTTTTTCTCTCCGTTTGTGATTACGATTCTTGTTTGTTCCATACATTCACCTGCCTTTCAGCTCCAGCGAGAACCGGAGCTGTTGATTTCAACTCACACGCCTATGTAAGGCGTGACATTCATAATTTTTATATGTACCATCGCTAATACCATTTCAACTCACGCACCTACTGGAAGTATGGCACTATATATGAACCACACAACAATAAGCGGATAATTCTTTAAAATCAATCAGCTTTTTATTTACTGATGATTCATAAGTCGTATTTTACGACCTTAGAAATTCTTAAAAATTTGGAACATTAAATTTTCTAATACCTTGTTTTAAGAAATGGGGATTTCACCCAGTCATCTTTTGCGAACACTGTTCTGAATTAGAACGGTATTTAGAATTTTTGCCCTTTTTTAGGTTGATTTTAATAGGACAATTTGCCTTATTAAAACTACTGTCATTCAAAGTATTATTTTTGATTGCAATATGCAAACAAGTTTTTTTCTAATTCCTGCGTTGTTTGTTTTTTAGGAACATTTTCAAACTTTTTTATTGAAACTGTTTCTTTTACTGCATAGATAATCTTTGTAAGAATCGCCCTTTCATTTTCAGACATGCTTTCTACAAATTCTTTTTCATCAGTTGCCATTATTAAAACACCTCTTTTCAATATTTTATATATTTGCATTTTGTAAAATATTACAATTACATTTTACAACATTTTGCAAACAATGTCAAGACTTTTTCATTTAAAAAAACATACAAAATGCAAGCATAATTTATGTTAAAAATAAACAAATCGCAAATAACGAAAAAATTTCACTTGACAATGTTTGCATTTTGCAGTATAATAAAAGTAAAAGGAGGTGATTAAATGTCCATCTCAGTAAAAATGAAAGAGTTGCGTCAAAAGAATAAATTATCTATGCAAAAAGTTGCTGATGCACTTGAAATCCCTAAAGCAACCTATGCTACATATGAATATGGAACAAGAGAACCAAATATCGGAATGATAAATAAAATTGCCAATTTCTATGGTGTTAGTACTGATTATCTTTTTGACAGAGAAATTAAAGATGCTAATACACTCATCGCAGAAATTGAAGAATTACCGCAAGAATATCAAGAATTTGTTCTTACTTTCATGCATATGTTGCGTGATATGGACAAAAAGAAAAAACCTGAGAACGATAAAAAATAAAAAATCCGCCCAGTGTTACCAGCACCAGACGGAAA
>CAMWOX010000234.1 GCA_947175975.1 uncultured Ruminococcus sp. | reverse complement strand
ATTTTTCACTGCCCCAAAAAAGAAAATTCTCGGATGTTCAGAACCTGTCAATCTGCAAATCTGCTATGAAGATCCTAATTTTCTGATAATTTATAAGCCAGTCGGACAGGATACACACAGTGGCAGCAAATCTGCTGGACAGGAATATAAAATCAGTCTGATCGATGCAATCAAATATTATTTATACACCAAACAGGAATATCTTCCGGAACAGGAACAGAGTTTCTCGCCAGCTCTCTGCAACCGAATTGACCGGAACACAGAAGGACTGGTGATTGCCGCCAAAAATGCATCTGCCCTGCGAGCCATGAATGAAGCAATCCGTCTTCGTCAGGTGCAGAAATCTTATCTTGCTATCACAGCAGGCATACTGCCGAAACAAAAGGATATCTGCACCGCATGGCTCAAGAAAGATGCTGGCCGCAATCAGGTGAAAATTCTGGCAGCTCCCCCGGATCATACCTGGCAGAAAATCTGCACACAGTATCAGGTTATTGCACAGAAAAAAAAGAAACAGCTCGTAAAAATCAATTTACTGACCGGAAGAACCCATCAGATCCGTGCACACTTAGCATATCTGAATGCTCCCTTACTAGGCGAACAGAAATACACTGGATCAGTACAGAAGCGTGAAAAGCATACAGAATCTTATCAATGTCTGTGCGCCTATCAAATTTCTTTCACCGGACTGACCTCACCTGTCTTGCAATATCTGGAAAACAAGACGATCCATTCACCAGTTCCGGAATTTGTAACAAAATATTTCCCTGAAATTGAAGCAGCATCACTTTAATTTTTCTAAAAATTCTGATTCACTCAGAACAGAAATACCCAAATTTTGTGCCTTTGTCAATTTACTTCCGGCTGCCTCACCTGCAACTACATAATCTGTTTTCTTTGAAACAGAACCGGAAACTTTTCCACCAACAGCTTCAATCCGTTGTTTTGCCTCACTTCGTTTCATACCGGAAAGCGTTCCGGTCAGAACCACGGTTTTTGCAGTGAAGAAATGCCCAGATGCAACCTGTTTCTTCTCATACTGCATAGATAATCCGACTGCTTTTAAATCTGCAAGCAGAGCCTGTGTAGAAGTCTCGTGCAGTGCTGTATACAAATTTTCCGCCATCACTTCCCCAAAACCGTCAATTGCAGAAATTTCTTCTTTAGGAGCAGTCATAATCTTTTCCAGAGAGCCGAAATGTTCGCAGAGCAATTTCGCAGCTTTCTGTCCAATATTCCGGAATCCGAGTGCAAAAATCACTTTGTCCAGCGGCATTTTTTTGGAAACCTCAATTGCCTGGAGCAGATTTTCAGCCGATTTTTCCTGAAAACCCTCCAACGTCATAAGTTGTTCTTTCGTAAGTTTATAGAGATCTGAGACACTCTGCACAAGTTTAGAATCCAGTAAAGCGGCCACAACAGCCGTTCCCATCCCATCAATGTTCATGGCATCCCTGGAGGCAAAATGCACGAATTGTCTGTGCATCTGTGCCGGACAAGCACGATTCGGACAACGCAGAACACTTTCATCACTATCACGAACTGCTTTTGCACCGCAGACCGGACAATACCCCGGCAATTGATAGGGTACAGCATTCTCAGAATGCGAAATACTTTTCAATACTTCTGGAATAATATCCCCTGCTTTCCGGACAATAATTTGATCTCCAATACAGATATTTTTTTCCGTGATGAAATCCTGATTATGCAGAACTGCCCGAGAAACACTTGTCCCAGCAAGTGTAATCGTATCAAATACAGCAACAGGTGTCAATGCACCAGTACGTCCCACATTGACCTCAATGTCTCGCAGAGTTGTTTCTTTTTCTTCCGGCGGAAATTTATAGGCAACTGCCCATTTCGGTGTTTTGGAAGTCCCACCCATCAGTTCACGCTGTTCGAGATCATTTATCTTGACTACAACACCATCAATATCATATGCCAATCCCTGCCGGGAATCACCGATATTCCGGATAGATGTAATAACTTCCTCTGCCGTATGACAAATACTTCTGCCGGGGATCACATGAAATCCTGATTTTTCCAGAAAATTCAGCACTTCATCATGGTATTCAAATATTTTTCCATCACAACGCTGCAAATTAAAAATAAAAATATCCAGTTTCCGCTTTGCTGTAATATTAGAATATTTCTGCCGCAAAGAGCCTGCCGCCGCATTTCTGGGATTTTTGAAAACCTGCTCTCCGTTTTCTTCCTGTTCCCTGACAAGTGCATAAAACTGTTCTCTTGGCATGTAAACCTCACCCCGGACTTCGAGAAGCGGCAAAGCATTTTCCAGAACTAACGGGATTGTCCGGATTGTCCGGAGATTCGCTGTTACATCTTCCCCAGTGAACCCATCCCCTCTTGTAGAACCCAGTACAAATCTGCCGTCATGATATTCCAGAGAAACAGATAAACCATCAATTTTAGGTTCTACACTGAATGCAGCATCCGGAAACATTTCCTGACAACGAGCAACAAAACTGCTGACCTGTTCCAGATCAAAAACATCCTGTAAACTCTGCATCTGCACGGAATGACTTACTTTCTGGAACGCATTTGACGCACTTCCGCCGACTCTTTGCGTTGGTGACTGCGGAGAAAGCAATTCCGGAAACTGCTGTTCCAGATCTGCCAGTTCATGCATCAGTGTATCATATGTGAAATCATCCACACTGGGATTATCCAGCATATAATATTCATATTCGTATTTTCTTAGAAGTGTAGAAAGTTCTTGTACACGTTCTTGTGCCTTTTTTTGATTTTCTTGATTCAAAAATACCCCTCCCTATCCTGTAACTGGCTGGTCGCCAGCATGATTATTATAGCACAAATTTTCAGATAATGCAAGTTCTTTTAGAAATTTTATTTTACACCAAAAGCAGGACGGCTTGAAAAGCCGTCCTGTTCCTAGTTACGAATTGCAATCACAATTGCAGTCAATACTGCAACCCGGACTTGTGCTACATGTATTACGATTATCATTCAACATAATCGGCGAAAACTCTTCTGTCGGAAAACGCATTCTGTCAAACACGGCACAAGCCGTTTCAGTATCTATAT
>CAMWOX010000233.1 GCA_947175975.1 uncultured Ruminococcus sp. | reverse complement strand
CGTCGACGTGGGTCACCGGCATATTTCACAGTTATTTGCATTATATCCGGCGGATTTGATTTCACCGCAGAAAACACCGAAATTAGCATCAGCTTCAAGAGCGACCATGATCCGCAGACTGATCCATGGCGGAGGACATACAGGCTGGAGCTGTGCATGGATTATCAACATGTGGGCAAGACTGCATGATAATGACATGGCTTATGAGAATCTCCGGAAGTTATTAGTAGATTCTACGGGTTTGAATTTGTTAAATTCACTTCCGCCATTCCAGATTGACGGCAATTTTGGCGGTGCAGCAGGCATCGCAGAAATGTTGCTCCAGAGCCACAGCGGTGAAATCCATTTGCTTCCGGCATTGCCGAAATCTTGGGAAGCAGGCAGTATTTCAGGTCTGTGTGCAAGAGGCGGTTTTGAAATCAGCATGACCTGGAAAGATCAGAAATTAGTCCATGCTGAAATTCTTTCTCATCATGGACAGCCATGTGCTTTGCGGACTGCCGGTGTTGTGAGCGTACATAGAAAAGATGATACACCTGTGAGTGCATCACTCCGGGATGGTGTGATCTGCTTTGAGACAGAACCAGAAACATGTTATTTTATTAAATCATGAGGAGATTACATTTTGTGACGGGAAAAAACAAAAAAAGACTCCTATGCTGTATGATCGCTGTTTTGATCATCCTGATTTTATTTAGTTTTTTTCTGATTTTCAAAAAAACAAGATCACAGCCGGAAACAGAATCTGTTGCAGAAACAGAACTCGAAACAGTACAGGAAAATGCAATTCCGGAAACGCTGGATTCTCTGGATTTTACAGAATCTGAAAAATCCACAGAACCAGCACCGGAATATCCGGCAGTCATGCTGGAACTGCCGGAAATCAATCGACAAGACAGTCTCATGATCGTAGAGGCAGAACTCACCAACTATACAGGATCACTTCAAGTAGAAACGCTCCGGGAGGATTACAGCGGCAGTGGTTATTTGTCAGCTTTTCAGGATGGTGACAGCATCCGAGCTGCATTCATGATCCCTGCATCACAGCATTATGATATTACAATCAGCGTATGTGCGGATTCTCCTGCAACAAACGCACTGCTCCTGAATCAACAGAAAATCGGCGAATTTACGATTACAGAACAGGAACATTTTGTAAGAGTGACATTTCCAGGAATCTATCTTCCAGCAGGACAGGCGGATCTTTCGATTCAGGCAATAGACGGCAATATTTCTCTGGATTATTTTGAGATTTCTAATCATACAGAGCTGTATGCATTAAGCTATCAGAAACAGGATGCTTTAAGCGATCCGCAGGCTTCTGAGAATACACAGAAACTCATGCACTATCTGCAACAGAATTACGGCAAAAAAATCATTTCCGGACAGTATGTTACATCAGAGCAGAATACAGAATTGGATTTTATTTATCATCTGACAGGAAAGTACCCTGCGATCCGGTTCTGTGATCTGTATGCGAACCAGAGTATTTCCGCCTGTGAAAAATGGGCATCAGACGGCGGAATTGTCGGCATGATCTGGCAATGGAATGTGGAAGATTCCGATTTTTCACTTGCAGATGCCATGCCGTCAGGAAGTATTGACGAAGATGGCACTTCTGTGCATTATCAGATTGATGCAGCGATGCTGACAGAAGCAGAAATTTCCCGGAATTTAGAAAATAACGCAATTTCAGAATCCTGTGCCATGATTCTAAGAGATATTGATAAAGCAGCAAATGCATTGAAACTGCTTGCGGAAAAAGAGATTCCTGTTCTTTGGAGACCTCTTCATGAGGCTGGCGGCGGATGGTTCTGGTGGGGTGCGGATGGTGCGCAGGCATATCGATGGTTGTGGGATGTGCTGTATCGGCGGCTGACAGAATATCACGGACTGCATAATTTGATCTGGATCTGGAACGGACAAAATGAGAATTATCTGGTGAATGAGAATCAATATGATATTGCTTCGATAGATATTTATTTAGATCCGGAACAGGATTTTGGCAGCCGTTATGAACAGTTTCTTGCCCTGTACCGTATGACAAAAGGCAGAAAAATTCTGGCTCTGAGTGAATGCAGTGCTGTTCCAAATATAAATTTTATGTTCCGTGATCATGCAATCTGGAGTTTTAGTGGTCTCTGGTATGGGGATTATCTTCCAACTGAGAATGATACCGGCAGTCAGGAATTCATTAATTTCTATTGTTCTGAAAAAACAATTACACGCAGTGATACACAAAAAATTTTTGAGTAATACAAAAAGCGGCTGAAAATGTAAATTTCAGTCGCTTTTTTGATTACAATGCCTCAATGCAGATTTCCAGCGGATCGGGCATATCTTTATAGATCCCCACAGGCACGGACTGCT
Source organism: uncultured Ruminococcus sp. (assembly GCA_947175975.1). GTDB lineage: Bacteria > Bacillota > Clostridia > Oscillospirales > Ruminococcaceae > UBA3855. Next base: position 709 of record CAMWOX010000233.1, on the reverse strand, counting down.
CAAATGCATACAATTTCAGATTATCAGAATCACTGCAAAGTACAGTTGTCGTTTTCCGGACAGGATTCACAATCCAATATTCACGAACCCCCAGATTTTTATATAATTCCAGTTTTTCGAAATAATCTCCTGATGCGTCAGAAGCGACTACTTCAATAATCCAGTCCGGTACACCCTCAAAGCAGATACTGTCTTCCGGGACTGTCTGGAGTGTTACCTGAATATCCGGAAACAGAACATTATGCATATTCATTCTGGAACAGCACAGCGGAAGAACAGTCCCGGCTTGCTCCGAACGATTGATATATCTGCGGATGTGATTACTGATTGCTACAACCGTTTGTTGATGCTGTATCGTACGGGGATCTAAATCCCGGAGTGTACCGTCAATTAGTTCCTGATGCTGTTTTGATGTATTCATCAGGGCAAAAAATTCATCCGCCAAGATTTTAATATTATCTTCCATGGATTAATATGCCAGTTTCTCGTTAAAATAAGTTTCCAGCTCTGTAACAGGGATTCTGACCTGCTGCATGGTGTCACGGTCACGAACTGTTACACACTGGTCTTTTTCTTTGGTGTCAAAATCATAAGTCACACAGAATGGCGTGCCGATTTCATCTTGTCTGCGGTAACGTCTGCCGATTGCACCTCTGTCATCATAATCAACAAGCCATTTTTTAGAAAGCTGATGATAGATTGCCTCTGC
>CAMWOX010000232.1 GCA_947175975.1 uncultured Ruminococcus sp. | reverse complement strand
TTATATAAATTAGGACAACACGAAAAGACCGATTTTCATCAGCCTTTTTTTAATATTTTTTTAGTCCCAGACTAAGAACCGTTTCTACGTTTTCGTTGCCGTTCAGCTATATCCATCAGTTCACCAACAGAACGATGATACAGTGGGTGGAGGTGATCACGATAGATTATATTATAGTTCCAGCAGTCGAGTATCTGGGTTATTTCTTCGTCGGTCATTTCATATTCTGGTGTAGGTTCTAGTTTTAATACTGGTTCTGGATCTGATTTTTGGATTGGTTCTAATACATCCTCACGGAATCTGTTTACAAGCCGTAGGTATCCAGCTCTTTCTTCCTCTGTGAATGGTTCATTGTCTTTGACTTTGCCACAATTATGTCTGCCATTTGGCTTATCTCGATCCTCTTCAATCCACTTCCGGATAGTTACGGCATTATTATTATAGTATCGCTTATGTTCTTTGCTGTAATCATCAGCTCTTTGGATATATCTGATAGTAATTTCCTGTCCGAAATCACTCAGCAGGCTATTATATTCCTCATCTGTCAGTTTAACACGACCGTATTCGCCGTATTTTTTCTTTTTAGGCTTTTCAGCTCGTGGTTTTCGTGGCTTAGACTGGATCACCGGCATACTATCAGGCTGTTCGCTGGATTTGGAGCTGTTGCGTTTCTTATCCGGCAGAATCTTGAACACAGAGAAAGTGTTTGTTTCTGTTCGCCATGCTTTTGGCAGTCTGTCAATGTATCCATATTTTTCTAATCTATTAAGAGCGTTGGAAACAGATTTACGACAACAGGACGCTCTTTTTTTCAGATTATTAAGAGATATTCTGATGATATTATTTTTTTTTGTACACATATCTAAAAGGACACAGTACACTTTTATTGCTGATAAGGTCATGTTTTCGTCAAGTAAAAGAGTGAGTCCAATTCTTAAAAAAGAATCTCCTGTTGCTGGTCGCTGCATTCTGTCTCCTCCTTCCTAATTTCTTTTTTCATAAAAATTTCCTCCTGAAACCTCTTGACATTTCAGAGAAAATATGCTATAATAAAGTCGCTTTATATATACATATTTTCTCTACGAGTCCGTTCAGTGTTCCAGCACTGGGCGGATTTTTCTTATTTTTCTTTCTTGATTCGTCGTGTGATGGTTATCATACGACGTTTTTCTTTGCTCTATCATTTGCAAGCTCCCCTGCTTTTTGTTCTTGTTCAGCTTCGATTCTGTCCATTTCTGCACCAAGAGTAGTTGTGTAAGTGATATACTTGTCATCATTTTCCCGTTCAGGTTCAAGCAATTTTTTCTTAAGTAATTGTATATCTGCTCCAGCAGCAAGTTCTACTAGAAAATCTTCCATAGATTTTCGTTTTTCAGAATTGACACTAATGTATACTTGTAAAATTGCCTTTTCTACATCGCTCAAATCTAACATGTCAAGTGGATTTGGTTTTGTTTCAATGCCAAGTAAATAGTCAGTTGTCACACCAAAATACTTTGCAAGTTTTACCAAAGTTTCAGTACTTACATCTCTTTCGCCATACTCATAGGCGATATAAGCACGTTCTGTGATACCTATTGCTTTTGCCACTGCTTTTTTTGTAAGTCCTTTTTTTTGACGAAGAAGTTTAAGTTGAGTTTTTAGCATATTAATCACCTCCTTGAGAATATTATACGCATTTTGAGAGTGCTTGTCAATACCTAAAAAGTAAAAACAAACTTCATTTGTGAATATGTAATAAAAAAAAGTCCTGAATTTGTAAGATTTGTATATTGACAAGTACACAATTTCAGTTTATAATTATATAAAACAAACACAAAATTAGTTAATTAAGGATAAGGAGGAAAAATTGTGAATCAGTTAAAAGAAAAGGTTGATATAAAAAATGCTATTGCTATTATTAGTGAATATTATCACTTAGACTCCAAAGCAGTTTCAAAGATTTTACAGGCATTCAAAAATATTACACCAGAACAATGTAAAAAGGCTGCTGTAATTTTGGCTAAGTTTGCAACAAAAGAAATGAACAGCTCCGGTTCTCGCCGGAGCTGAAAGGCAGGTGAACATATGGAACAAACAAGAATCGTAATCACAAACGGAAAGGAAAACATTGGTGTTTTCCTGAACAACCCGGATGCAACCACAAAGGAACTGCTCATGATGCACCGCTGCTTAGTCAATGTGCTTATCAAAGATATGGTGGCTAGAGGCATGACAGTTACCAAAGCAATCGAAAGCATTCGATATTCTGATGAAGAGGCTCTCAGAATGTACATAGAGCATGGCTGAGTTTTCTACAGCGTTTCAACAGAATGTGAAAAAAGTCCACTCCGGCTTGTTTCGGGGTGGATTATCTAAAATTTCATGAAAATGTATATTTTGGGAAATAAAAGAGGTGAAAAAATGGAGCTGAATTTAGAAGATTTCAAAGCGTTCTTACAAGAGAAAGAGCTTTCGCAAGGGACAATCCGGAACTATCTGTATGCTGTGGAGATGTATTTCAAGTCCTATCCGAAGCTGACAAAGCAGAATGTTCTTGCCTGGAAGTCGGAGCTGATGCAGACGTTGGGAGCGTGTACAGTCAATGCAAGGCTGATTGCCATTAAAAGCTATGCATCATATAAGGGTGTGTTTGTTCCGGTCAAGGCGGTTAAGATTCAGAGAGTATTCAGCACTAGTAATATCATCACTGATGAACAATATACACGTCTAATGAATGGACTAAAAGCTGATGGTGATACACAATGGTATTATAACATCCTGGTTCTTGCCAAGACCGGCACAAGAATTTCGGAAGCTGTCCGACTAAAGAAGTCAGATATTATGCGTGGCTATGCAACCATTGTTTCAAAAGGCAAAGTGCGAACGATTCTATTTCCTTGTTCTTTGAAAGCAGAACTTGACAGCTATCTTAGAAAATTAGACAATCAGGAATACTTATTGCAGTCAAGTAAAAGCCGTGGTTGTCGTCCTATTTCAAGACGTGCGTGTTGCTATGCCTTAACAAGATTTTCTGAACGATATGCCATACCACAAGAAGTTATGCATCCACATTCGTTCCGGCATCATTTTGCAATCAAAG
>CAMWOX010000231.1 GCA_947175975.1 uncultured Ruminococcus sp. | reverse complement strand
GGCTGCTTATGAAATCGGAGCTGCCAAGCTCAAAGGCAATGGCAGAAGTATTCCAACGCTGTCAGCAATCAAGACAAGTCTGAGAGACGGCGATGTAGAACGCCCCGACGATGAAGCCTATGCAAACAGCTATTTTCTGAATGCTAATTCTATTACACAGCCCGGAATTGTAGATGCTGACCGTCAGCCAATTTTTGAACAGAGCGAAGTTTACAGCGGTGTTTATGGCAGAGCTTCCCTCACATTCTATGCATTCAACAAAAACGGAAACAAAGGCATTGCCTGCGGACTGAACAATCTCGAGAAAATCCGTGAAGGAGAACCGCTTGACGGTCATACCCGTGCCGAAGATGACTTTGCAGATGACGACGATGACGATTTTCTTGACTGATTAACTGAACAGACGGGCGGGCGTTTGCGGTATATGCCGTGGGTGGGCTATTTAAGGAGAAGGTTGAAACAATAACCTCAAAACGCAAAGAACCAAAAAGGCACACAAAACCAGACCACCTGAATAGTAGTCAAAAAAGAAATTGAATTGTGAAGTAAATCAGGGAGGAGTAGTAATCAGATAACCTTGTCTCTGTAAGATAAAAATTGCTTCATCTACAGAAACCTCACGGTGAACAGGAGATCTGTCAGATTTGGTATAAAATGCTGCATTGTAAGATTCATTCTTTTTGAGAATGTTGTAGATAGCAGTCAGTAGCATTCTGGCGATGGCGATGATTGCCTTTTTGTGACCACGACGCTTTTTCAGATTGAGATAACGCTTACGGATTTCAGGATTGCTCTTCTTTCGGATAGCACAAAGGGCACATTGTACAAGTAAAGGCTTGCTATACACACCGACACCGCTGATTCTGGTTGTTTTCTTTTTTCCGGCACTCTCATTGTTCTGCGGTGTAAGCCCAGCCCAGGAGCAGAGATGCTTCGAGGTGGGGAACACGGATATATCCGCTCCGATTTCAGAAAGTATGCCGATAGCGGCAAAGGATTGGATACCTGGCACCGTCATGATCAGTCTGAGCTGCGGAAGATACTTTTCCGCAGTGGAAAGAATCAAAGATTCCAGATTTGCCTTGCAAAGCGCAAGATGATCCATATGAGAACGGATAATCCGCAGTTTTTCTGCCTGCTCTGCACAGATTTCACCGTCTACAGCAGAAAGCATTTGTTCGTCAGTAGCTTTCATTCCCTTTGTTCGGAAATCGGAGACATCAGTAATTTTTTCTTCCAGATTTTCCAGAAGTCTTGTCGTAATCGCAGTGGCAGCTTTTCCGAATACATCGGAAAACACATCATCCAGCTTAATATTGGAAACGGTAAGACAGTTCTGTGCACGGTTCTTTTCACCAGTCCTGAAACTTTTCAGTTTACAGCGATAACGAACTAAATCCCGAAGCTGTCGGATATCTGCCGGAGGAATAAAGCTGCCTGAAACAAGGTCATGTTTGAAAATATCTGCAATCCACTTTGCATCCTTCTTATCCGTTTTCTTGCCTTGGATGGACTTCACATATTTCGGATGTGCGAGAATCATTTTACAGGTCGGCTCCAGAATATTGTAAATGGGAATCCCGTACTTTCCGGTAGATTCCATACAAACGTCCTGACAATTGTGGTCAGCCAGCCATGCAGCACAGCGGCGAAGATCACCGGTAAAAGTAGAAAAACGTCTGCTTTGATAGGTTGTCACTCTCTGAGCATTCGTAGAGGCAATACAGGCAACAAGAAAAGATTTGTGGACATCCATTCCACAGCATACAGGATAAACAATTTTTAGCATAACACATCCCTCACAAATGATTTCTTTCTTAAGGAATACAGGCATCGACTGGATGCTCACTGAAAGATTGAAGTAGTCCGTCTCTCCAAAGATAAGGTTACAGGGTTCCAAGCCCTACGCATTTGTGCTTGAAAGAGCATCCGGCACACATAAATATTCGGCTCAGCAGATAGCTGTTTCCACTCACCTCCACGTGCTCTGTAGTGTGCCTGTTCCCTTAAATCTATTATATTATTTTTATATTGCTGCGTCAAGGCTATTTGTTTCATTTCCTTTTGTGCCTTGGAGCGCAGCGGAAAGGAATGGTCATAAAAATGGAATGTATTACAATTGATATTGAAACACGGAGTGACCGTGATATTATGAAATGCGGTGTCTATACCTATGCGGATTCGCCTTATTTTGATATTTTATTATTCAGCTATTCTGTTGATGGCGGAGCTGTGCAGGTGATAGACATTGCGAACGGCGAAAAAATACCGGACAGAATCCTGAAAGCGTTTGCTGATGAAACTATCATCAAACAGGCGTTTAACGTCAATTTTAAACGTGTATGCCTGTCGGTATATGTGCAGCGGAACTATCCGCAGTATTTTCAGAGTTACAGCATCAATGAAGATACAGTTGGTGATTATTTCAATCCGGTTAGCTGGCAGTGTACCATGATACACAGCCGATACCTGAGTCTGCCCTCTTCTTTGGCAGAAACTGGCAGAATCCTGAAAATTCAGGAACAGAAAATGACCGAAGGCAAGGCTTTAATCAAGTTTTTCTGTATTCCATACAAGACAGAAGATGATGAGCCGGAGTTTCACAATCCGGTGCTGTATCCGGCAAAATGGGAAATGTTCAAGGCGTATAATAAGCGTGATGTGGAAGCAGAACTCGAAATTGACAGAAGAATCGCAAAATATCCTGTTCCGGATTTTGTCTGGGAGGAGTTTTATCTCGATCAGGAGATAAATGACAGAGGCATACGGATTGACTTACAGCTTGCTCAGAATGCTGTCGCTTTAGATGAACATATCAAGGCAGAATTATCAGCAGAAATGTGCCGGCTGACAGGCGTGGAGAATCCAAATTCTGTGTATCAGCTTCTGAAATGGCTCGAACAGCAGGGTTATTCTTCGGCTTCGCTCGGAAAGGAAGAAGTCGCTGAACTGCTGAAAACTGCCGAAGAACCTGCCAAAAGTGTACTTGCACTTCGTCAGCAGTTAGCCAAATCTTCCGTGAAGAAGTACACAGTCATGACAAATATGGTCTGCTTCGATAACAGGGCAAGAGGAACATTCAGTTTTTACGGAGCCTCCCGCACTGGGAGATT
>CAMWOX010000230.1 GCA_947175975.1 uncultured Ruminococcus sp. | reverse complement strand
CTTCGTCATTCTCCACGCAGCCATCCTATGCAAATCAGACCAAGAACGCCATCACAAATAAATTCATCCAGGATGCCATGACGGATTTTCTCAAACACCAGTTAGAGATCTATTTTATTGAAAATCCCGAAGAGGCGAATAAAATCGCAGAACAGATCCTGATCAACAAGCGAAGCCGTGAAAATGCCGAAAAAACAAGACTAAATATCAAGAAAAAGCTTGCAGGCAATATTGACCTCGCCAACATGGTGGAAAAATTCGTTGACTGCCGTACAAAAGATATTACCAGGAGAGAATTATACATCGTGGAGGGCGATTCTGCCCTGGGAGCTGTCAAACTTGCCAGAGATGCAGAATTTCAAGCCGTCATTCCAGTCCGGGGCAAGATCCTGAACTGTCTGAAAGCCGATTATCCCCGGATCTTCAAGAGCGATATTATTACGGATTTATTGAAAGTCCTGGGATGCGGTGTCGAAGTGAATCTGAAAAATACAGGCAATATTGCAAAATTCAGTCTCAATAATCTTCGTTGGAATAAAATTATTATCTGCACGGATGCCGATGTGGACGGATTCCAGATCCGGACGCTGATTCTCACCATGCTTTACAGACTGACACCTACACTGATCCAGGAGGGCTATGTCTATATTGCAGAATCGCCTCTGTATGAGATCACAACAAAAGCGAAGACGTATTTTGCTTACACGGAAAAAGAAAGACTGGCGATTCAGAAAAAAATCGGAAGTACCAAATATACAATCCAAAGATCCAAAGGACTTGGCGAAAATGAACCCGAAATGATGAGTCTGACAACCATGAATCCCGACACAAGGCGTTTAATTAAAGTCATGCCTTCGGATGCCGAACAGATGCAGGAAGTATTTGAATTATTATTAGGCGATAATCTCCAGGGGCGAAAAGAACATATTGCTCTGCATGGTGCAGATTATATTGATTTTATTGATGTATCCTGATATAGAGAGAATAAATATGAATCTGCATATCGAGTTAATGTGTCTGTTTGTGAATGATGATTTGACTTCTGAACAATTTGAAACTATTTTCCTGGATCATATTGCTGAATTTGAAAACTTACTAGAAAGCAGTATCTATCTAAAAATAGTATGTACAAATTTTACTAAAAAAAATGATGTCATTTCTCTGAAGAATTTTTTAAGAGAATATTTGATTTCAGATTATCCGGATGACATAAATCATACAAATGATTCTTACATAGACAAAATAATTGATTCTGATAGAAATGACACTATCGCAGAATTATTGAGAAAACGTTATGAAAAAAAGAAACTTGTTTCTATAGAATGTAGCAATATCAACACCCCCAAACAACTCATTGCTGTAATCAAGGAGATGCTACAGTTCCCTAAAAATTGCGGGAATAGCTTTGACGCAATAAATGATCTGATCTATGATATTATTTTTCCGGAAAAGTTGATATTAAAGAATTGGAATACAGTTGAAAAAAAGTTGCCCAGAGAATCCGAAATCATCAGAAACATACTTCATAAGAGAACTGATTGTGAAATCGTTTTTAATGAATCCTGAATCGTCCAAAAAGCAGACCAGAGCTGGTCTGTTTTTTTTTCAAAAAAATTGACTTTTTCAGAATCTTATGCGTATTACTAGTGAAAGCTTTCAAAAAAGGGGGTGATACACCATGCAATCATCTGAACTTGTCAATCGTTATGGGGATATGCTGTATCGGATTTGTCTCATGTCACTGAAACACCATGCGGACGCAGAAGATGCCGTGCAGGAAGTATTCCTGAAATATCTGACTCGTTCGCCGGAGTTTACTTCGGAACAGCACCGCAAGGCATGGCTGATTACGGTTGCACTCAATCAATGCAGGACGATGCATCGGCAGAAAAAACGTTCGATTCCGACAGAACCGGAATTATTGAAATTATCAGAACAAACAGCCTCACAAGACCATGCAATTTTGGATGCATTACTGCAAGTGCCTGAAAAATTCCGGATTGTATTGATTCTGCATTATGTAGAGGGATATAAAATTCAGGAAATTTCTGGGATCATTAAAAAAAGTGAAAGTGCTGTCAAAATGCGTCTGTCCAAAGGAAGAAAATTACTCGAAGAAATTTACAGAAAGGAGTATTTATCATGAACGAGAAAGACTTACAGAATGCTGTAAAAGCAATTACATTATCGGAGGAATCCAAGCAGAAAATAAGCCGAAAGCTAGAGATACTCTCAGAGGAAAACCATGTGTTTCAGGCAGAACCTGCCAGACTGCCGATTTTCAGATATGTACTCACTAGTGTGATGGCATGTGCAATTATCGCCGTCAGTGTGGGTGGATTTTTGCAACTTACCCGGACACCGTCAGAAAGTCAGAGTCAGTTTGCACCTGGCGGAAGTATTGCATTTTATGATCCTGATGCGCAGACGCTCTCTGATTCTGATCTATCCGGCGAAAACCGGATTTATGTGATCATGCAGGAATCCGACAAGCAGTATTTTACAATCAATGAATCTGATACAAGGGAGTTGTTGGAATGCCTGCAAAATACCCTGGCAAGCCGTGTTTCGGATTTTCAGACAGATTTCATGGTCGGCGGCAAAAAAGAATTTATCATCTGTGCAAAATCCAGTTGGCTCGAATTCTGGAATGATGGTAACATCACTGCTGTTGTCATCAAACAATCACAAAATTCTGATGAGATGCAAACCTACTGCCTTGAAATTTCTCAGGCAGAGTATGACGGTATCAAAGCCCTGCTTGCCAATCCGTTAGCCTATTTTGATCTGCCTGTTGCGGATTATGCAATAGATTTATATCCACAGGATATTTTGCATTATCTATTCCTCATCTCGCCGTTCGGAGATGTCTCACAAATGCAGGAAAGATTAATTTTTTCAGATTACAAACTCCAGTATCTCATCCCGACGGAAGAACAGCATTCGAAATTAGCAGAACTGCTGAACCGGGCAGCATGGAAAGAAATACAAGTCGAAGATCTGGATACAAGTGCTGTCAATTCAGAAGAAAACTCGTCTTTTACGATTTATTTTGATACACCGGAAGAACGGTTCACAGTTCATTTTTCGTCTCATATTACTGTTACAGGGGATAATTCCCAGAGACTCTATCAACTCTATGACCC
>CAMWOX010000229.1 GCA_947175975.1 uncultured Ruminococcus sp. | reverse complement strand
CCGGGCTACATGGCACCCGAAGTTGTAAAAGGTCTGAAAAAACCGGATGTACAGACAGATAAATACTCCCTGGCTGTCGTATTATTCAAACTCTTATTCAGAGGCGATCCGATGGAGGGAGAAAAAGTTGTCAAGGACATCTGTCTGACAGAAAGCTCCGAACTGAAACATTATGGACAGAATGCTGTGTTTGTCTACGATCCGAATGACACTTCCAATCGTCCAGTCAGAGGCATTCATGACAATGTGATCAAATTCTGGAAGATCTATCCGACTTATGTCCGTGATGCTTTCATTCACTCGTTCACAGCCGGCATTGCAGAGCCGAATAAGCGTATTATTGAGAACGAGTGGCAGAAAATGTTCATCCGGCTGCGTTCTGAAATTATCGCCTGCACCTGCGGCAGAACCAATTTTACAACCATGTTCCGCAAAGCAGAAGACAATCCGAATTTCTTCATGTGTCCCAGATGCGGCAATTATATCGCAAGCCTGAAGTTTAACACAAAAGATTACAGAGTGCCGCTCTATCTTGGCTATAAATTTTATGCCTGCGAGACAGAAAAAAACTCCGATGATTTTGAGACAGTCACCGGCGAAATCGTGGAAAACAAACTCAGAGCCGGTATGCTCGGTATCAAGAACAATTCCGGCAAATCATGGCGTGTCAAGATGCCTGATGGTAATTTCTATGTCACTCCTTCCGGCAAGGGCTTTCCATTGTGGGAAAAATTAGAAATCAATTTCGGTGACGGCGTGATCGCCAAAATCGAAGATTAATTTCACTAAAAAATTTCAGTAAAGGAGTACAGTAATTATGAACGAAGAAATGGAAAACAATCTCGATTTTGACGATGGCCTCGGCGGTGGTCTGGATGATTTTGACGATTTTCTGGACTTCGATGATGATGATCCACTGAATGCTACTGGTGTGTCCAGAAAAAGCCTGGTCATTTTCTTCCTGATTGATACATCAGGCAGTATGAAAGGTACAAAAATGGGTGAACTCAATGCCGTTATGGAGGAGCTGATCCCTGAAATCCGCCGTGTCGGTGAAGCCGACACGGATGTAAAAATCGCAGTTCTTACATTCTCCACAAATGTCATGTGGATGTATTCAGAACCGATTTCAATCGAAGATTTTGAGTGGACGAGACTCCGTGCGGATGGTGTTACCAGTATGGGAGCGGCATTCAAAGAATTAAATATCAGAATGTCCCGCAACAGCTTTCTTAATTCCCCGTCCCTGTCCTTTGCACCTGTTATTTTCCTGATGACAGACGGCTATCCGTCAGATAACTACAAAGAAGGTCTCACTGCATTACAGCAGAACACCTGGTATAAATACGGTCTGAAAACAGCTCTGGGCATTGGCAAAGAAGCCGACGACGACATGCTTGCTGAGTTCACTGGAACAAAAGATACCGTCGTACATGCCTATTCCGGCGGTCAGCTGGCACACCTGATTAAAGTCATCGCTGTGACTTCTTCCCAGATCGGCAGCAAGAGCATGACACTCTCAGACGATTCCGGTCATGAACTGGGCATGGAAGATGTATTTGAAACCAAGCAGAAAATGCTCGGTCAGCAGATTCAGGAAATTATTAAATCCGAGGGATACGGAGACAACGTTCCCTTTGATGCAGGTTGGTAAGCCAAATGGTCAAGAAACGGAAAGGAGGTATGCACAATGTATGAAGGATTTTGCCATTCCGTGATCGGTGCAAGCCATGTCGCAAAGGGTACAGTTTGTCAGGATTTTTCAAATTTCCAGTCCACTGAATTTTATTCGATTGCTGTCGTTGCAGACGGACACGGAAGCAAGAAGCATTTCCGGAGCGATGTAGGCTCACGTCTCGCCGTCCGGGCAACACTGCGTACAGTGCGTAATTTTTACAGAGACCCAGAGGAGTTTGAGGAAAGTTTCCAGGAGAACCCCAAAGATATTATTACCAAGATCGAAAAACAGATCATTTCCCGCTGGAATCGTGAAGTTTCCAAACATTACCGGAAAAATCCAGTCACTGATGAGGAAAAATCACCATTCACAAAAGATCAGTATGAGTCAATCAAGATGGAATCCATGTACGGCACAACATTAATTGCTGTCGTCATGGGCAGAGATTATGTGTTCGGAATGCAGATCGGTGACGGCAGTCTGGTCATGATTGACGAAGATGGCGAGGCGGAAATGCCGATTGCAGATGATGAATCCGCACCCGCCAATCTCACGGCTTCTATGTGTAATTCCAATGCAATTGACATGTTCAGCAATTTCTATCTCATGGATAACCCCATGGCAGTATTTGTTTCAACAGACGGCTTGTTCACTTCATTCCGGAGTGAAGATGATTTTCTGGATTATCATACAATCATTGCAAGCCACCTGGAGCAGATGCCCGATTTTGATAAAGTCATTGTCAGAAATCTTACCAAAAGAACAAATTTCGGCACGCAGGATGACATTTCCCTCTCTTGTCTTTATAATAAAGAAATCGTAGCTGAAGGATCTGAAGCACTTAAACGCCAGGTAGAAAAGAACAAGGCACGTGCAGAAATGCGTAAGGCAGAACACCAGGCGAAACTGGCAAAACAGCGTCTGAAAAATCAGCTCCGCAGAAACCCGAATCTAGCTGTAGAAGAATAACAGACAAAGTTTGCACTGTCATGGCAATTAGCAATCACGCACAAAAAGCAGATGCATGATGTGCAGTACATCAGGGCAGGCTTTCTGTTGCAGAAAGCCTGCCTGTTACATAACAGCTGTATACGATATAAAAATAGGAAAGGCAGGTAATTTCATGGAATTGAAAGATTTTTATCATCAGTCAATCAAATTAATGAATGATATTAAAAATATTGAACCGCAGCTGGTTTCTGGAAGTGATTCCGAGTTCTGTCTGCTTAAAACAGACAAACAAACTATTTATGCCGGTGTAACCAGTGTCAGGATCAGAGACGGTCAGATTATGCGGGCTTGTCCGGAATTTAATGCAATTATGACAATGATTGCATCCGGAGAAACAGCAGTCGAAGAATTAATCACAGTTTCATTTAATAGCAAAGAAGTCAGCCAGCCGTGTCCGGAATGCCTGAAACTTCTGTGTGATACAAATCCCGACAACAAAGATACAGAAATTTATGTATCACCGAATCAGCAT
>CAMWOX010000228.1 GCA_947175975.1 uncultured Ruminococcus sp. | reverse complement strand
CGTCTGCACTACCGGATAGTAACAAGCCCCCACTTCTTAGCGAACGAAGTGAGCGAAAGTGAGGGTAGTTGACGCTATAATATTAAAAATAGAAAAGTAACTTGATTGGAAAGATAATCATGCAATACCAGTTTTTATACAAGAAAGCCTACCCTGTAGGAATATTATACGATCAGTCGGATTATTTTTACTGGATGAAAAATGAATTTTCAGATCTAGAATTTATCTTACAGAATGCACCCCCGGAAGAATTAAATTTAATACTGAAAAATCTGTTTGCACAGTCAGTGCTGAATTATAGGATACTATTAAGCTTGTTTGCTTGCAGATACAAGGATAGTAACCATATTATAGCAACAGAAATTCAAAGAAAAAATAAGGATATTGCCAATATCGAGTTATGGCTCACACAACAGGATGACAAAAGCCTTATCATCGATAAAATGATTATGCGATTCAAATCTGGTACAAATTATAACTATCACAATTAATATTATTTTGGAGGTTAAAATGATGGACATTCGTGGAAAATTAATTCAGGTATTTGAAGATACACTCAACTGGATCAGTGAAAATCCAGAACTAAAAACATATACAGAATATTCTGTCAAAAATACAAAGCTTTATTATGCAGAGGAAACACCTGTATTGCCGGAATTTCAACAGTCATTTGATACAAAAATTGAAGTATTGCCACAAAAATCCTTTGAAACGGCAATCCAACTCCGGAAACAATATCCGAACGCCAGAATTGCTGTACATAATTTTGCTTCGGCAACCAATTCCGGAGGCGGTGTGACTCACGGAAGTCGTGCACAGGAAGAAAGTTTATGCCGTTGTTCCAACTTATATCCCTGTTTAAATCAAGGTTGGTTGAAACAGGATTATTACATGTTTCACAGAAACAAAAATAATCTTCGTTATACGGATGCCTGTATCTATTCGCCAGATATCATGATTATCAAGACAGATGATCATAATCTCCCGGAACGAATGCCAGAAACAGACTGGTGCAAGGTGGATGTCCTGACCTGTGCTGCGCCGAATTTAAGACAAAAGCCCTATAATCTTATGAATCCTGGAAAAGGATCATCTGCATTGCAACTGACAGATCAGGAACTGGAAGAAATACACTACAGACGAGCAAAACATATTCTTTCCATTGCACTTGCAAATCAAACGGAAATTCTTGTTCTGGGTGCATTCGGATGTGGTGCATTCCGGAATAACCCTCATGTTGTCGCAAAAGTCTATCGCAAGATACTACAAGAACCGGAATTTAAAAATAAATTTCAGCATGTTGCATTTGCCGTCTACTGCACAAAGCGTGAACAGGATAATTATCTCGCATTTCAGAAATACTTCCAGTAATAAAATATTTAACTCCCCTGGGAAAATTAAATTCTCAGGGGAGCTTTTTTTTTAGGAAAGTTCTGAACCTGTATCATCTGCAAAAAGCGAAATCTGTACACCATCTTCCAGGGCAAAAAGATAAACCATTGTCCCCTCTCCCAGCGGATTATCGCTCCATACAGTATACTCATCCTGCAAATCTGACGGATTGCCGTAAATTTCAGTAAGACTGGAAATCCATTCCGAATACGCAGAAACATCCGCATCAAAATAATTAATGCCAACAAGTCCCAGACTGGTAAAGCAAAGCACGGCATTACAATTTTTATTACAATACGGAACATTCTCATATTCCATCATTAATTCCCATGGCTGACCAGCTTCCCTTGTTTTGTACTCATAAAGCTGCGTGTAGCCGGACATCTTCTCCCGCTCAGATTCAGGAGATGCATAGAATTGCAATTCCTCCTGTATGGGAGATTCTGTTTCTGTTTCGGTTACCGTTTCTGTTACGGCAGAAGTTGTTTGTGTCGTTGCATTGCTTGTTGCGGCAGCCCCTGATGCAATCTTATTTGCTTGTTCATCAGTTGCTTCCCCAATGCCCTCTTCACGCACTTCTGTTTGCCCCGGTACTCTCTCTATCTGCTCCGTTCCTTCTTTTGATACAACAGAAGTTTGTCCCTCGGATGATGCTACTTCTATGGTGGTGTCTCCTGTTACATTCGGTTTCGATTCATCTGACACAGGTACAACAGGTGTTCGCAATTCAGGCGTGGGAATGTAAAATTCATTTTCCGCCGTTCCAGCATAAGATTTATCCGGCGTATTGCTTGTCGCATAAAATGAAATCTGTACGCCTTCTTCCAGATTAAACAAGTATAACGCTGTATTCTTTCCGATCGGATTATCATACCAGGATGCCATGCCGCTTCCACTCTCGGTAGGGACTCCATAAATTGTCTCAATTTTGTCAAACCACTCTTGATACGTGTTATTTTTTACTATATCATGGTAATTAAATCCAATAAGCCCCTGACTGGTAAAACATAGTGTTAAGTCACAATTTACCTCAAACAGGTCTGTTCCCGTATAATCCAGAAAATCCTGCTGAACTGTTCCTTCTGAATCTTGACGCTCATTCAGTAATTCATAATTATGCAACTGACTTTTCACTTCACTCATTTCTGAAAACCATTCTAGCTCCATCAATGGCGTTACTTCATGTGCAGATGTGTTTGCACACCCTGTCAAAAGAAGCATAAAGCCTAAACTTAAGCATAATCTTTTATGTTTCATTCGTAACCGCCTCCGCTCTGATTGTTTCCTATACAAAGAAATAACGCTGCGAACAACAGCGTTATCTCTATTACAAAGCAGCTATACTTTGCTGTTTTATCGCCTGTACTTTCGACGCATTTCGTCTAACAGTGTTTTTTTGCTTTGTTTGCTGATTACTTTCCAGATGATCATCAGAATGCCTAATAATGGTACTGCCATAAACGGCATTGTTTTCACTGGATCGACCTGGACGGCATCTGCTGAAACTCTGACAGTATGCTCATAGAGTGTATCAATTCTCTTGGAACGGATCAGAAGTCTGTGTGAATTGATGCCATAGGGTGTACATGTCATCAGCGTGACATAATCACCATCCGGGATAATGGAAAGTTCATTGGTTTGTGTTGGCAGAATAATCAGAATTTTCTCGACTTCATAGGTCAAAACCTCATTCAGGATATTGATGGTAAATGTATCACCGACAACCATTCTATCCAGATCCGTGAACAGTCTTGCAGAGGGTAACCCTCTGTG
>CAMWOX010000227.1 GCA_947175975.1 uncultured Ruminococcus sp. | reverse complement strand
GCTGTACAGAGCGAGCCGAACTCCCCTTCCAAAAAGGAATCATTGAAGAGACTCTCCCCTTCACCATCGGCGGCGGCATCGGGCAGTCCAGAATCTGTATGTTTTTCCTGAGAAAGGCACACATCGGCGAAGTCCAGTCTTCTATCTGGTCAGAGGACATGATTGCAGCATGTGCGGAACATAATATTATTTTGTTGTGATAAAATTTATTATAAAGCATCGGAGCTGTTCTGGAACAGCTCCGATTTTCTGTTCCTCTGATTATCTGAACTCAATAAAAAATTTGCACATATCTTGACAAAATGAAAAAAGTATGATATAATATAATATGAATGAATAGAAATTATTTCAGAATTTAAGTTTTTTTTAAGAAACAGTCTGTATAATAAGACTAGATTAAAACAAAATTGAGAGGGGGTTTCTGCATGGCAATCAGTACATTCATGAGAAAAGAACTCAAATATATGCTGTCTATGGATCAGTACGATCGTCTGCTGGAGGAAATTCATAAGCATATGAATCCTGATAAGTTCTGCGTCGGTGGAAAAGATTATGGCATCTATAATTTATACTACGACACACCGGATGATTATTTAATCCGTACTTCATTGGAAAAACCATACTATAAAGAGAAAATCAGACTGCGGAGCTATTTTTCACCGGCTGATTCCAATGACAAAGTATTTCTGGAGATTAAGAAAAAAGTAGGTGGTATTGTGACCAAGAGACGTGTCACGCTGACACTGGCAGAGTCAGACGCCTATATGCTATATCGGAAAAAGCCCATGGATCTGAGTAAATATCTCCAGAAACAGATTTTCAGTGAGCTTGATGTCTTCATGAATACATACCAAGGGATTCAGCCAAAGCAGTACATCAGCTACCAGAGAAGTGCGTTTTTTGGAAAAGATGACCCTGATTTCCGTTTGACATTTGACAGGCAAATTACAGAACGGCGGTATGATTTGTCGCTCAGTCTGCCGAGCTACGGCGCACAGATCATTGCACCTAATCAAAGACTAATGGAAGTCAAGATCGCTGGGGCAATGCCGATCTGGCTGGCACAGAAAATGTCTGAACTGGAGATCTACAAAATCAGCTTTTCCAAATATGGCACGGCATATCAAAGATTTATCAAAACTCAGCTGTTTGAGCAGAGAAGAGCTTCGATTGTGAAAAGTTCTAAAATTAAACAGACAACAAATCCGTCAAAAGTTTATCAGAAAGGAAATTTTTAAATATGTTTGAATCTGTAATTTCATATGATGCACTCACACAGTCCACGAGTTTCAGCATGGCAACATTTCTGGGTTGTGTACTTGGTGCTTTGATAATAGGCTTCGGTATTAGTATGATTTATATGCTCACACGGAAAAAAGAGGGCTATGCACAGAGTTATGCACTGACGCTGATTATATTACCGCCGGTTGTATGTGCATTACTTCTCCTAATTGATACCGTGGAAGGCGGTCTTGCGATTGCAGGTGTCTTCACGCTGACCAGATTCCGGAGTGTTGCAGGAGACCCGAAAGATATTTGTTTTATCTTCATGGCAATGGCATGTGGTGTCATTTTCGGCAAGGGATATATTGCAATCGGTATTATTTTCTTCCTGATTATGGCCGCTGTTCTCTATACCCTGAATCTGTTGAATTATGCAGCTCCGAAAAGCAACGACATGACACTGAAAATTTCCGTACCGGAAAATCTGAATTACGAGCATTTGTTTGATGCAGTCCTAGATAAATACACAACAAGCTGGAGACTCCGCAGAGTGAAGACAACTAACTTTGGATCTATGTTTGATTGTATTTACAGCATTCAGATCTCCACAAATGTGGATCAGAAGAAATTTCTGGATGAACTCCGGACACTGAACGGCAACATGACAATTACACTGACGCTGTTCCGTTATGAAGACAGGCTCTATGAAGTGAATAAATAATTCCTGCAAGTCTCCTGTGATAGCACAGGAGGCTTGATTTATAAATAAATCATAAGGAGTCAAAAAATGATGAAAACCCGAAAAACTGCAATTCTGCTTTTCAGCATCTGTCTTATTTCAGAAATCCTGATCGGTGCATTTGCATCCGGATTTCTCCGTGGGTATGTGGGTGATATTCTTGTCATGCCGACAATGTATTTTCTGATCCGGATTTTCACAGAAAAATGCCGGAAAACCCTGCCTGGTATTTTATTTTTCTTTGCCTGTTTCGTGGAATTTCTGCAAAGCATGGATCTGTGCGGTATTCTCGGAATTGACAAAAAAAGCCTGCTGGCGATCCTGATCGGCACCCACGGGGAATGGATGGATATTCTTTGTTATCTTGCCGGCACAATCCTGATTTATTTCTTTCTCCTGATACAGAAACATTGCCCGGAATCATGACAAATTCCGGACAATCGTTCCTGTTTCTTTATGCCTGGCAATTGCAGGTGCAATATTTCTGCTTCACCTGCTGTAATCTGTTCTGCTCGGCAGAATCCGGCTGATACCAGCCCTTGGATGCCATTTCAGAATAGATTCTTTCCTGCATGTGCAGAGAATCATCCAGTGCGGTCTTGAAAGACTGTTGCACACTGCCGCTGCTGGATTCAATTGTACCATGCAGATACAGATCACAGCCGCTCTTTTCCAGAATCAGAAGATTCTCCATTAAACTCTTATCATCCATTCTATTATCCTCCCGTCTCAGCAATTGAGCAGGCTGTACAGACTTGAAAAAATCTGGCCATGTGTCTGTGCCATCTGCTCCACACAGTGCTTCAAATTTTCGTCCTGCAATGCAGAGAGTGTCTCATTACATTTGGACTTGAAAAATTCCTCGTGACCGAGTGCATCTTCGAGATATAACAATTCTTTTGAAGTCATGATTGATCACCTCCGTGATGCTAGTATAAGAAGAATTTGTGATACTATACATGGAAATTGATATTTCATAAAAAATTCATGATTTTTCTATAAAATTTTCATGAAATTCATGTATCAATCATGCTAAAATAAATAAGCGATTCAATTAGAAAGGCTGTGTTTTTATGCCAACGGAACTATTTTACAGACTCTCATCTGTGAAACAACAACTTATCACAGATGCTATTAAAGCTGAAATTACCCGTGTTCCTTATGAGGAATTTTCAATTTATAATGTTGTCCACCAATCCGGTATCTCTAGGGGCAGTTTTTATC
>CAMWOX010000226.1 GCA_947175975.1 uncultured Ruminococcus sp. | reverse complement strand
GCGTGGGCATGCGCCGATTGGGTAAAGAGACAGGCCACACCCTGCGCATGATTTCCAGCGGAACAGGCAATTACACCTTTCTGTTTCTCCTCTTCACTGAGCTGTGAAATTTTATAATAAGCACCCCGGACTTTGAAAGATCCTGTTACCTGTAAATTCTCTGTTTTCAGATAAACATTTGCCTCCGGACAGATCTTTGGTGCAGGGATCATGTAAGTCTGACGGATCACATCATCCAGCACATAGCTTGCATGATAAATTTTATCCAATGTCAACATACTTCTTGACCACTCCTTAAACTTTCTGCTTGGCACATAACTGTTCCACAAGCTGTCTTGCGGATCTCGCAGAACGTCCGCCTTTCCGAAGTGCAAAGCGTTCTGCCTCGATCATAAGTTGATCAGAACTCATTTCCAGACCATACTGTTTCGCAAGATTAGAAACAATTTCCAGATATAAATTTTTATCCGGTCTCTCATACAGAATCTGAATGCCAAATCTCTCTGAAAGCGAAATTGTTTCCTGAATCGTGTCATTACAATGCACTTCATCCCCTGCTCTCTGCGAAAATGTCTCCCGGACGATATGCCGCCGGTTACTTGTCGCATAGATCACAGTATTATGCAGTCTTGCACAGATACTTCCCTCCAGGACAGCTTTGAGCGCACTGAAATCATCATCATTTTCCTGAAAACTCAAATCATCTATAAACAAAATAAATTTCAGAGGATTTTCGCTTAATTCTTCTAATAATTTTGGCAATAAATGCAGTTCATTCTTGCTCAGTTCAATCAGACGCAATCCCTCATCTGCATAAGCATTTGCAACAGCTTTGACAGTGGCGGATTTGCCTGTGCCGGCATCACCGTATAATAAAATATTTGATGCTTTCAAGCCTTTCAGCAAAGCCTTTGTATTGGAAATCACCTGATTTTTCTGGAACTCATAGCCGACCAGATCATGTAACTGTACAGCATCCGGGTATTTTACAGGCTTCAATGCAAAACCTTGTTCAGAGTCTTTCTGAATTTCCATACAGAACATCTTATAAAGTGCATAATCACCATATCCATGCTTATGAATTTCAGAAATCCATGCAAAATAAGCTGTTTCGAGATCCACAGGCTCAGCGTGCCAACCGGGTAAAAGATCCAGATCCTGTTCATCTGCAAGCATTTCCGGTGTCACAGCCGCAAATTCTGAAAAAATCCGGAGATCGTTTCTTGCGGCTTCTTCCATATAAGCGGGAATTTTTTTCCCTTTTGCTGCAAAAACTGCACAGGGATTCTCCAGAGACAACACTTTATGCGTCAGATATTCTGTCCAGTTATCCGTTTCTGCCAGATTATACAGCGCACCGCAGAAATTGGCATGAAATTCCTCCTGCTCTTCCGGTACTTGTGCATAGCGATAAATGCATTGTCCGAATGCATGAAACACTCTGTCCTGAGCAATCCGGCTGAATACAGAAATCAGATCCAGTTTTCTGGATAATTCTTTTGCGTATTCGCTATTCATATTACTGAATACTTCCGTTCTTGATAGATTCTACTAGACCGCCATTTGCAATAATCGTCTGAATAAATGCCGGGAATGGTTCTACCTGGTAATCTTCTCCGGTTGTTTCATTATGCAGAATGCCATGATTCAGATCTGCCGAAATCACATCCCCCTCAGAAATAGCATCCGCCGCTTCCGGAGATTCTACAATTGCAAGACCAATATTAATTGCATTACGATAGAAAATTCTTGCAAAACTCTTGGCAATGACAAGAGAGATACCGCTCGCCTTGATTGCAATCGGTGCATGTTCACGGGAAGAACCACATCCGAAATTCCAGCCTGCGACCATCATATCTCCGTTCTGCACACGCTTTGTGAAAGTCTTGTCCAGATCTTCCATACAGTGGGATGCTAATTCTTTATGATCACTGGTATTTAAATATCTTGCCGGAATAATGACATCCGTGTCGACATTATCGCCATACTTGATGACTTTTCCTTTCATTTCCATCATATTACAGCACCTCCTCAGGAGCGGAAATTTTACCTGTAACCGCACTTGCAGCAGCAACTTCCGGACTTGCTAAATAAATCTCAGAATCCACATGACCCATTCTGCCGATGAAATTTCGGTTTGTTGTCGCAACGGCACGTTCACCCTCAGCAAGAATGCCCATATAACCGCCCAGACATGGACCACATGTAGGAGTAGAAACCACAGCACCACATTCGATAAACGTCTTGAGATAGCCAGCCTCCATTGCTTGCAGATAGATCTTCTGTGTTGCCGGAATCACAATACAGCGAACATTTTTTGCGACTTTCTTACCCTGCATGATCTCAGCAGCAGCTTTCAGATCTTCCAGTCTGCCGTTAGTACAAGAACCAATGACAACCTGCTGGATCTTAATATCATCCATTTCCTGGATTTCATCCAGCGTATGTGTATTCTCAGGCAGATGCGGGAATGAAACTGTATGCCGGATCTCAGAAAGATCAATCTCATAGACTTTCTCATAGACAGCATCGGCATCTGCTTCATAGACAACAGGCTCTCTGTCAGCATGTTCTTTCACATAAGATTTTGTGATCTCATCCACAGCAAAAATGCCATTCTTAGCACCTGCTTCAATTGCCATATTCGCCATGCAAAGACGATCCGCCATAGAAAGACTTGCCAGTCCATCACCGACAAATTCCATGGATTTATACAATGCACCGTCAACGCCAATCATGCCAATAATATGAAGAATTACATCTTTGCCGGAAATATACGGATTCAACTTACCTTTCAGTACAAATTGAATTGCAGACGGCACTTTGAACCATGCCTTGCCGATTGCCATTCCACAAGCCATATCCGTAGAGCCGACACCTGTCGAGAATGCCCCTAATGCACCATATGTACAAGTATGAGAATCTGCTCCGATGACAGCATCACCGGATACCACAAGACCTTTTTCCGGAAGCAATGCATGTTCAATTCCCATCTGACCGACATCATAAAAATTTGTAATATCCTGCATATCACAGAAATCCCGGCACATCATGCACTGCTGTGCAGCTTTGATGTCTTTATTTGGTGCAAAATGATCCATTACCATGGTGACTTTCTGACGGTCAAAAACCGTTTCTTTTCCCATGTTCCGGAATGCCTTAATCGCTACCGGAGAAGTAATATCATTTCCGAGTACCAGATCCAGATTGACCAGGATCAATTGCCCTGCCTCTACGC
>CAMWOX010000225.1 GCA_947175975.1 uncultured Ruminococcus sp. | reverse complement strand
CTGCTGTACTACGGCAATTGCCTGTGCCTCACCATCTGCCTCCCGGATTTTCTGTTCCCGGACAGCATCTGCACGGAGAATCATGGCTTCTTTTTCAGCTTCAGCTTTCAGAATTTCAGAACGCTTGTCAGCCTCAGCACGGAGGATTTTAGATTCTTTTTCAGCTTCTGCAACAAGTACCTGGGATTTTTTCTCACCCTCTGCCTGGAGAATCTTCTCACGACGTTCTCTCTCTGCTTTCATCTGTTTTTCCATGGATTCCTGGATTTCACGGGGCGGCAGGATGTTTTTCAGTTCCACCCGGATGACCTTGATCCCCCACCTGTCTGTTTCCTCATCAAGAATTGCCGTAATTTTATTATTAATGACATCACGGGAAGTCAATGTAGAGTCGAGTTCCATTTCACCGATGATATTTCTGAGCGTTGTTGCAGTGAAATTTTCAATTGCCATCATAGGATTTTCAATTCCGTAAGTATAACGTTTCGCATCTGTAACCTGAAAGAACACAACTGTGTCGATCTGCATAGTAACATTGTCTTTTGTAATTACTTGCTGTGGTTTGAAATCGACCACACGTTCTTTGAGGGAAACTCTCTTAGCAACCCTGTCAAAAAACGGAAGTAATACATGAATGCCAGTTGACCATTCTGTCAGAAATGTTCCCAGACGTTCAATCACAAATACATGTGCCTGTGGAACGATCTTGATACAATTTACAAACAAGATCAGTAAAAATACAACGATTCCGATAATAATATATATACCCATAAAAAAACCTCCTGCATTCAAGCATTTTCTGTTTTCACGACATAAGCTGTCGTACCGGAAATCCGTTCTACACGGACAGTTTCCCCGACTTTACAGACAGAGTGATCCTGCTCTGTTCTGGCTCTCCAGTTCACTCCACCAATCCGGACACGTCCGGTATCATCTGCATTGCTAATTGTTTCAGTGACAACAGCAAATCTGCCGATTTCAGCATCTGTATTTGTCGGCAGAATGTTCTTAACCTGCAATTTTTTCAGCAATGGTCTGGTTGCAAACAATAAGACAGCCGAAACCAGCGTGAATACAATCGTCTGACTGAGTACAGAACATCCCAAACCAGACATAATTACAGCAACCAACGCTCCTGCGGCAAACCAGATTGTGACTAACTGCAATGTCATTGTCTCAATAATGACAGCAATCACCAGAATCACAGTCCAGACAAGCATCCAGATATTCATACACATTTTCCTTTCTGCATAATGCTGGAAGAATCAAGTAAATAAAATTTACAGATCCCGGCGCAAAACACTTCTTAATGCTGTTTGCAAGCTTATTATAACACATGATTCCGCATTTGTCAATAGATTTTTACAAATTCCCTATGGAAACGTAAATATTTTTTACGGATTTCCGAAAAATCAAAAAAATCAGGAAAATCCATTGACGACAGTTTCTTTTTGTGTTATAATATATTTCATATGCAAGTAAAATTGCTTTTAGTTATTACACAAGGAGGAGAATCAGATTTGTTTCAGATCACAAAGAAAAAAATTTTGAATCCATCTGTTACACTGATGGAAATCTATGCACCACATATTGCTGAAAAAGTTCAGGCAGGACAGTTTATTATTTTCCGTGTCGATGAACAAGGAGAACGTGTCCCCCTGACTGTCGCTGACAGCAATCCGGAACAGGGATCTATTACACTGATTTTTCAGATTGTCGGACGTTCTACTATGAAATTAAATGCTTTGCAGGAGGGGGATTCCATTCTGGATCTAGTTGGCCCATTAGGACTGCCTACCAAGCTGCCGGAACATGCACAGAAAGTCTGTGTCATTGGCGGCGGTGTCGGCTGTGCAATTGCTTATCCGCAGGCAAAAACATTTCACAAATCCGGTCTGCATGTGGATGTGATTGCCGGATTCCGTTCCAAGGAAATTGTCATTCTCGAAGAAGAATTTCGAGAAAACTGTTCTGAACTGATTCTATGTACAGATGACGGCAGCTATGGCAGAAAGGGATTTGTCACGAATGCTTTGCAGAATCAGATTGATTCGGGGATTCATTATGATACTGTCGTTGCCATTGGACCAATTCCTATGATGAAATCTGTCTGTGATCTGACAAAGAAATACCAGATTCCTACAATCGTATCACTGGATCCGATCATGGTGGACGGTACAGGCATGTGCGGCGGCTGTCGTGTCACAGTAGGCGGAAAAATCCGCTATGCCTGCGTAGAAGGTCCTGACTTCGATGGACATCAGGTAGATTTTGATGAACTAATCCGACGCAATGGCGTATTCCGGAAACGGGAAGCAGAATGCCGCATGATGGCACTTGCGGATCAGCTTTAATTTTGAGAAAACGGAGGAAGTTTTTATGCCGAATATGTCTAAAACCAAAACACCGATTCCGGAACAAAACCCGGAAGTACGAGCGAAAAATTTCGAAGAAGTCACACTTGGTTATTCCGAAACATTGGCTCTGGAAGAAGCCGCTCGCTGTCTGAACTGCCCGACAATGCCCTGTGTATCAGGCTGTCCGGTTGGTGTCCGGATTCCGGAATTTATTAAGAAGATTACAGAACAGGATTATGCCGGGGCATATGAGATCATTCACAGCACAAATGCACTCCCAGCTGTTTGTGGTCGTGTATGTCCGCAGGAACGCCAGTGTGAGAGTAAGTGCGTTCGTGGCAGGAACGGCGAATCTGTCGGGATCGGCAGACTGGAACGTTTCATAGCAGATTTGCACAAGGATCAGCATGAAACGATTATTAAAAAACCTGTTTCCAATCATCATAAAATTGCTGTTGTTGGTGGCGGCCCTGCTGGACTTACCTGTGCAGGAGACCTTGCAAAACTAGGCTATGAAGTAACGATTTTTGAGGCTTTCCATGTTGCAGGTGGTGTACTCATGTACGGCATTCCGGAATTTCGTCTCCCGAAAGCAATCGTTCAGCAGGAAATTGAGAATTTAAAATCCCTTGGTGTAACAATTCTGACAAATATGGTCATCGGAAAAGTATTCTCGATTGACGAACTGATGGAACAGGATTTTGAAGCTGTCTTTGTGGGATCAGGTGCAGGACTGCCCCGGTTCATGGGGATCGAAGGTGAAGCCCTCGCAGGTGTTTGTTCTGCCAATGAATATCTCACAAGAATCAATCTCATGAAAGGTTATCTGAAAAACTATGATACACCTGTTCTGCAATCAAAATCTGTTGCAGTCATCGGCGGCGGCAATGTTGCAATGGATGGTGCAAGGAGTGCGCTTCGT
>CAMWOX010000224.1 GCA_947175975.1 uncultured Ruminococcus sp. | reverse complement strand
TCATACTTCGGACAGTCCTTGCATAGAATCTAGCAATCAGGAAATTTGAAGTGATTTCCATTCTACCAAAAAGTCAGGAGGCTTTCCGGAATGACCGAACTCAGAACCAACCAGATTGCTATTTCAGCCAGTACACCGGCTGAAACGATCATGCAGGAACAGAGCGTGGAATTAGATTATATCCTGCCGGATTATTATCCGGATGTCTGCAAATTGATCAAATGCTTTGTGAAACCTAGTATTTTGAACGAATCTGTGAATGATAACAGATTATCTTATGAACTCCTTGCGGAAGTCCGGATTTTTTATTGCAGTGAAAACAGCCATGTTCTGCAATGTGTGACACAGAATTTGCATTTTTCCAGAACAGCAGAACTCCCTCCGGGTGAAAATATGATCACAGAAATTCTGCCTGCAACAGATTATGTCAATTGCAGAGCAGTCAGCCGTAGGAGACTCGATGTCAGAGGGGCTGTGACAATCCGTGTCCGAACTATTTCTGTCCATCAGCAGAATGCAATTTCTGATCTGTTCGGAAAAAATATGCAAATTCGGAAAATACCGCTTCAGTATCAAACTAAGAGAATGCATACTGTAAATCATATTGTACTTGCAGAAGAATTGGAATTGGGTAGTTCCAAACCGCCGCTGCTACATGTCGTGCGTTGTGAGGCAAGACCTGTAGAACAGAATCATAAGCTTGTTTCTGGAAATCTTCTTGCACAGGGAAATTTACAGATAGAAATTCTTTATGCCTGTGAAAAAGAAAATGATTCCAGTTTAGAATCTATGTCCTTCCGGATTCCTTACAGTCAGATGATCGAACTGGAGGGTGTGGAAGAACAAGATCCATGCGAAGTAATTTGCTCCGTTGCATCCTGTGATCTGAAACCAGTGACAGATGAAAACGGTGAGATTAAAGTCTTGCGCTGTGAAGCAGAACTAAAATTATCTTGTACTGCACTGAGAATGGCGACAGAATCACTTGTCTGTGATGCCTTTTCGACAGAACATCCCTGTGAGGTAAAAAAGACAAAATTATTTACAAGCAGTGTCCCGGTTATGATTTCTGAACTGCTTGCCCGGAATATGAAATTAAACTGCACAGATGGAGAACTGGATTGCGTTTATGATGCATGGTGTGAGATTAAGAATCTGACGACTAGTCTGGAGGCAGAATCTTCAGAAATTTGTGTGAATGGGATGATGAGTTGCTTTTTGCTGGTACGGGAAAGCACTGGGATGCCCAGATTATTGGAGAAAGAAGAAACATTTGAACATAGATTTCAAATACAGGGATTGGGAGAGCAGGACAGAGTGCAACTGAGGGTAAACGCTGAAAACTGTTCCTACACGATGACAAGTGCATCAGAAGTCACAGTCAAGACAGAGCTGCGGATAGAGGGAAGTATAACACATTGTACAGAGACAGAGGTTCTTTCTGAGATTGACGTTCAGGAAGAGGCAGAACATCCGAAACATTATGCATTGAAACTATATTTTGGGAGGGCACAGGAAAGTATCTGGGAAATAGCAAAGCGTTGTCATACGAGTGTAGAAGCGATCATGGAAGAGAATGATCTGGTACAGGAACAGCTGACAGAAAACAGCATGTTGCTGATTCCGATTATTCATTAATTAATTGATTGTTTTATGATATGCTATGATGTTATACAATGTTCCATGTGGAACGTGAAACCAGAGAAATTCAGAAAGGTTTTTAATTATGAAAGATATTTATTCTGACATTGCCCTTCGTACCGGTGGCGATATTTATATCGGCGTGGTTGGTCCTGTACGTACCGGAAAATCTACTCTTATTAAGCGATTCATGGAAACACTTGTGATTCCCAATATTGAGAGTGATTATAAAAAAGAGAGAGCAATTGATGAACTACCCCAGTCCGCCGCTGGAAAAACGATTATGACAACAGAGCCGAAGTTTATTCCTGAGGAAGCTGTTCCGGTACATCTTGAAGCTGGTGCGCAGTTTCGTGCAAGGATGATTGACTGTGTAGGATATATTGTGCCGAGTTCGCTTGGCTATATTGAGAATGAAATGCCACGTATGGTTATGACCCCCTGGTTTGATGAGGAAATTCCGTTTAATATGGCGGCTGAGATCGGAACACAGAAAGTTATTACGGAACATGCAACAATCGGGCTTGTAGTTACAACAGACGGCAGTATCTCGGATATTCCTAGAGCAGAATATGCCGAATGTGAAGAGCGTGTTATTCGTGAATTGCAGGAACTTGGCAAGCCATTTGTGGTCTTACTGAACTGTGTGGATCCGGATTCTGAACAGGCAAAAAATCT
Organism: uncultured Ruminococcus sp.; assembly: GCA_947175975.1. Lineage (GTDB taxonomy): Bacteria > Bacillota > Clostridia > Oscillospirales > Ruminococcaceae > UBA3855. Next base: position 988 of record CAMWOX010000224.1, on the reverse strand, counting down.
TGCAATGCAGATGCAGGAAAATTATCATACAGCAGTACTGCCTGTCAGCTGTATCCAGTTACAGGAATCGGATATTAAGAAGATTCTGACAGCATTGTTATATGCATTTCCGGTTCGGGAAGTAAATTTTGCTATGCCAAAATGGATTTCTATGCTGGAAAAAAGTCATCCTGTGAAACAGGAAGTGTTTTCTGTCATCCGCCAGTCTGCACAGGAATTAATTACGGTCAAGGATGCGGCAAAACTAGTCAAGCCGATCTGTGACTGCCAGTATGTCTTACATGCAGATGCATCAGAAATTGATTTAGGGAACGGAACAGTGACAATTGCTGTGACGCTACATCATGCATTATTTTTTGAGATCCTGAGTGAAGCAACAGGATTGCAGATTCAGGATGAAAGCAATCTGCTTTCGATTCTGAAAGAATTGTGCGAAGTCAGAAAATCTTATGCAAGATTAGAACCTGCACTCAAAGAAGTTGAAGCAACAGGTTATGGCATTGTGATGCCAACAATGGAAGAATTAAGTCTGGAAGAGCCAGAGATTATTAAGCAAGGCGGTAAATATGGTGTCCGTCTGAGAGCTTCTGCGCCGTCAATTCATATGATGCGAGCTGGCATTAATACAACAGTGAGTCCGATTGTCGGATCTGAGAAACAGAGCGAAGAACTGATTATGTATTTACTGCAAGGATTTGAAGAAAATCCTGCGAATATCTGGAGTTCCAATATCTTTGGAAAATCACTGCATGAATTAGTAAATGAGGGACTGCATAATAAATTATTTAAGATGCCGGTAGAGGCAAGAATGAAATTGCAGGAGACATTGGAACGTGTCATTAACGAGGGCTGTTCCGGATTAATTTGTTTTATTTTATAAATTTATAATAGAAACCCAAAAAATCCCCTGACAAAATAACGGCACTCATAAAGAAGTTTTCGCCATAGTACTTATGATTTTCAGTTAAAAGTACTATGGCGTTTATAT
>CAMWOX010000223.1 GCA_947175975.1 uncultured Ruminococcus sp. | reverse complement strand
GTAAATCCAGAAAGGAGATGTCTTCTTGACAGAACAGGAATTTTTAAAAAACTACGACAGCTCGGATTTTGCCAAACCCTCCGTTGCCGTTGACCTGATATTATTCACTGTCCAGGAAAATCAATTGCAGGTGTTACTGACCAAAAGGCAGTCGCATCCATTTGCCGGGATGCTTTCTCTTCCTGGTGTCTTTGTCGGGATTGACGAAACACTGGATCAGGCGGCACAGAGAGCTTTATATCAAAAGACAGGTCTACATGATATTTATTTCGAACAGCTCTATACATGGGGCGATCTGAACCGTGATCCTCGTATGCGAATTATCTCTGTATCGTATTATGCTTTGGTTCCGGCGGATCAGATCCAACTTTCCAGTCAGGATGCCATATTCTATCCAGTAGACAAAATACAAGATCTTGCATTTGATCATGCAGAAATGATCCGATACGGACGGGAGAGAATCCGCAATAAAGTCAATTATACAGATATTGCATTCTCACTCGTGCCGGAAGAGTTTACACTGCCACAGCTCCAGAAAATTTATGAAATCTTGCTGGGACAGGATTTATACAAAGCAAATTTCCGCAAGAAAATTGCACAGCAGAGCATTGCGACAGACAAAATGCAGTCCGGCACAAAACATAGACCAAGCCGGATTTACAGGAAAAAATAAATTTCTTATTTTTTATAAAAAATTTACAAAAAATCCCCACAACCCTCTTGACGATTTCTCAAAAAAGTAGTAAAATAAATAACAGCAGATTTTTAAATTTTACTCTGCAAGATTATTTTATTATTTATCATGGAGGAATTGTTATGTCCAAGAAGTTTATCATTGAGACTTCCGCACGTCATGTCCATGTGACACAGGAACATCTTGAAATCCTGTTCGGCAAGGGTGCAACGCTCACACACAAGAAAGATCTCTCACAGCCGGGTCAGTATGCCTGTGAAGAACGTGTAACGATCGTAGGTCCGAAGAAAGAACTTGCGAACGTTTCCATCTTAGGACCTGTTCGTCCTGCAACACAGGTAGAACTCTCCGCTACGGATGCAAGATCTATCGGCATTGCTGCTCCTGTTCGTGAATCCGGCGATATTGCGGGATCAGGTGCATGTAAGATTGTAGGTCCTTGCGGCGAAGTAGAGATCAGCGAGGGCGTTATTGTTGCCAAGCGTCACATCCATCTGACACCGGAGGATGCAGAAGAACTCGGCGTTGCGGACAAAGAAGTTGTGTGGGTTCTGTGCGACACAGACGGCAGAAAAGCCATTCTCGGTGATGTAGTCTGCCGTGTATCAGAAAAGTTTGCAAGAGCAATGCACATTGACACGGATGAATCCAACGCTATCGGCGCAGGTCGTGCGCTGGAGGGAGAAATTATCAAGATTTCTCTGTAATTGTGTGATCTCTTACATTTTTCTGAAATCTGAAAATCTGCACAGAATCTGGTGTTCTGTGCAGATTTTTTTATTTTTAGGAGGTTATTTTCATGACTCAAAATTTACCTGTGATGCAGATCCGTGATTTTTCCGGAAACAAAACTGCACTTGTCATCATTGATATGATTAACGGATTTCTGACAGAGGGAACTCTTGCAAGTGAACGCTGTGCAGGAATCCTCCCAGCTGTGGAAAAATTACTGAATCTTGCGAAAGAAAACAAAATCCCTTGCATTGCCTTTGCAGATGCTCATGAATCGGACTGCCCAGAATTTGCATCATTTCCACTGCACTGCCTGAAAAATACTTCGGAATCTGAACTTGCACCCTCCCTGAAAAAAATCGGCGGCTTTCAGACAATTGAAAAAAATTCTACGAATGGATTCTTTGCACCGGATTTTCAGAAATTTCTGAAACAGCATCCGGATCTTGAAAATGTGATTCTTTGCGGTGTCTGCACGGATATTTGCGTCATGCAATTCGCATTGACACTGAAATCATTCTACAACCAGAATCAAAAAAATCTGCATATTTACATCCCGGTAAATGCCGTGGAAACTTACGATGCACCGGGACACAATGCAGACCAGATGCAGATGGCGGCTTTGCAGATTCTGGAACAAGCCGGAATTATTTTAATTTCTGAGGTGAAAGATGATGAGAAATAATAATCCTGATCGTAATCTGAGTATGCTCGTTGATTTTTATGAGCTGACTATGGGCAATGGCTATCTGGAGAATGACTGTGGTGACCAGATCGTCTATTTTGACATGTTTTATCGCAAAGCCCCGGATCATGCCGGTTTTGCAATCTGTGCTGGACTGGAACAAGTAATCAAGTATCTTCAGAATTTAACATTCACAGAACAAGATATTGCTTATCTCCGGAGCAAAAATTTATTCTGTGAGAAATTTCTGGAATATCTTCGAAAATTCAAGTTTACTTGCGATGTCTGGGCAGTTCCGGAGGGCACACCAGTTTTTCCATGCGAACCGATCCTGACCGTGAGAGGTTCGGCAATCCAAGCACAATTGATAGAAACCATGATTCTATTAAGTATTAATCATCAGAGCCTGATTGCAACCAAAGCCAATCGGATTGTCACAGCTGCACAGGGCAGACCTGTTATGGAATTTGGTTCACGCCGTGCGCAGGGCTATGATGGTGCGGTACTTGGTGCAAGAGCCTCTTATATCGGTGGTGTTGCCGGAACTGCATGTGCGATTGCTGACAGAGAATTTTCCATCCCTGCATTGGGAACAATGGCACACAGCTGGGTACAGTTATTTGATACAGAACTGGATGCATTCCGTGCATATGCAAAGATCTATCCAGATGACTGCACACTCCTTGTTGACACTTACAGCGTTCTGCATTCTGGGATTCCCAATGCAATTCAAGTTTTCAAAGAACTGGAAGCAAAAGGAAACAAAGGCAGAGGCATCCGGATTGACAGCGGCGATATTGCGTATCTATCCAAAAAGGCAAGAAAAATGCTGGACGATGCAGATTTAGAATATATCCAGATTGTTGTATCCAATTCTCTGGATGAATATATTATCCGGGATCTGATCATGCAGGGGGCAAAAATTGACAGTTTTGGTGTCGGCGAAAGACTTGTCACATCCAAATCCGAACCTGTATTCGGTGGTGTATATAAACTTTCAGCGATTGAGAAAAACGGTGAAATCATGCCCAAAATCAAAATATCAGAAAATGCCGTAAAGATCACAAATCCAGGTTTTAAGACTGTCTGGAGATTGTATGACAATGAAAGTCGAAAAGCAATTGCAGATGTACTGACACTGCATGATGAAATCATAGACGATTCTCAGCCTTATGAAATCTTTGATCCCGTACACACCTACAA
>CAMWOX010000222.1 GCA_947175975.1 uncultured Ruminococcus sp. | reverse complement strand
GAGCAGGTCATGGATCTGTCTCGTCAGGAACGTGAAGCGGGCGGTGTTCTTGATATGGACACAAAGATTGTTTCTACTATCACATCCCACCAAGCCGGCTATTTAAATAAAGATCTTGAAAAGATCGTTGGATTTCAGACAGACAAACCATTCAAGCGTGCGCTTCAGCCATTTGGCGGTATCCGTATGGCACAAACTGCCTGCAAGGCTTATGGCTATGAAGTTGACCCCAGTGTTGTTGAAATTTTCACAAAATACAGAAAAACACACAATCAGGGTGTTTTTGATGCCTACACACCAGAAATGCGCCTTGCCAGAAAATCAGCTATTTTGACTGGTCTCCCGGATGCTTACGGCAGAGGCAGAATCATCGGCGATTACAGACGTGTTGCACTCTATGGCATTGACATGCTGATCCAGGATAAAGAACACCAGAAAGAAACGCATTTTGTCCGGATGACCTCTAAGAATATTCGTTTGCGTGAGGAATTATCCGAACAGATCAATGCATTGCATGAATTAAAACAACTGGGCGAAATCTATGGCTTTGATCTTTCAAGACCTGCCAAAAATGCACAGGAAGCTGTGCAGTGGCTGTATTTCGGCTATCTTGCAGCTGTGAAAGAACAGAACGGCGCAGCAATGTCTTTGGGAAGAACATCCACATTCCTGGATATTTATATCCAGCGTGATCTTGAAAAAGGCTTGCTCACGGAATCCGAAGCACAGGAATTAATTGATCATTTTATCATGAAATTAAGACTTGTGAAATTCGCTAGAACACCAGAATACAACGCTTTATTTTCCGGTGATCCGACATGGGTGACAGAATCCATTGGTGGTGTATCCGTAGACGGTCAGCACATGGTGACAAAAAATTCTTTCCGATATTTAAACACACTGAATAATTTAGGCACTGCCCCTGAACCAAATATGACGATCCTGTGGTCTGTCAAACTGCCGCAGAATTTCAAACGATTCTGTGCCAAGATGTCTATCAAGTCTAGTTCGATCCAGTATGAGAATGATGACATGATGCGTGTCACACATGGTGATGACTATGCGATTGCCTGCTGTGTATCTTCTATGAGAATCGGCAAGGAAATGCAGTTCTTCGGTGCAAGAGCAAACCTGGCAAAGTGCCTGTTATATGCGATCAACGGTGGTGTTGACGAAGTCATGAAAGTACAGGTCGGACCCAAATACAGACCTGTGGAGGGTGACTATCTGGATTATGACGATGTGATGGAAAAATATGATGAGATGATGGAATGGCTTGCCGGACTGTACGTCAATACGCTGAACGTAATTCATTTTATGCATGATAAATACAGCTATGAGCGTGTACAAATGGCACTGCATGACCGTGATGTGAAGAGATATTTTGCAACTGGTATTGCAGGACTTTCCGTTGTAGCAGACTCTCTAAGTGCCATTAAGTATGCCAAAGTAAAATGCATTCGTGACGAACAGGGCATTGTGGTAGACTACGAAGTAGAGGGCGACTTCCCGAAATACGGCAATGATGATGACAGAGTGGATCAGATTGCAGTAGAAATTGTCAGAAAATTCATGGATAAAATCCGCAAACATCACACTTACAGAGACGGCGTACCGACAATGTCTATTTTGACTATTACTTCCAATGTTGTATACGGCAAAAAAACAGGCAACACACCGGACGGCAGAAAACACGGTGTCCCGCTTGCACCTGGTGCAAATCCCATGCATGGCAGAGACACACATGGTGCAGTTGCTTCCCTGAGTTCCGTCTCAAAACTTCCGTTCCGTCATGCACAGGACGGTATTTCCAACACATTCTCAATTATACCGGATGCACTTGGCAAGAATACAAAAATCTTTGCGGGTGATCTGGATATTGACAGATTGACACAGGAGGCTTTGCATGAAGAATCCGAATAATCAGATGCCTGAAGATCCAGATCAACAAGCAGATGAAATTGCTGCATTACTAGATACTCTCGTGGCATCCGGCAGTCAGCATATTAATCTGAATATCGGCGAGGAAACAAAGATTCAAACCGTCAACAGCACAGACTGCTCCGGTACACTGGGTGCTTGTGCGATTCCCAATTTTGAGGAAACAGACGAAGATGAAGAATAATAACCAAGGAGGAGTTTTTTATGACAGATATTGCAATCCATGATCAGCAGGTCGATAATCTTGTAGAACTGCTTGATGGCTATGTACAGAAAGGCGGTCATCACCTGAATGTAAATGTATTTACAAGAGAGACACTGTTGGATGCACAGGAACATCCGGAGAAATATCCACAGCTGACTGTTCGTGTTTCGGGCTATGCTGTGAATTTTATCAAACTGACCAAAGAACAGCAGGATGATATTATCTCCAGAACATTCCACGACAGAATCTGAAACAGGATACAAAAACAGCCCGGCGCAAGCCGGGCAATTATTATAATGCAGGAGCGTTTATTATGCAGGGATATATCCACTCTATTGAAACATTTGGCACAGTTGATGGACCTGGCATCCGTTTTGTGATCTTCTTTCAGGGATGCCCCATGCGGTGCTTATATTGCCATAATCCCGATACTTGGGAACTGCACCGGAATCAACTGATGTCCACACAGGAACTGCTCGCACAGTACGAGAAAAACAAAGCGTTCTATCATAACGGCGGCATTACCGCAACAGGCGGTGAACCCATGCTGCAACTGGATTTCTTAACAGAATTATTCACACTTGCAAAAGAAAAAAATATTCACACCTGTTTAGACACTTCCGGAATCTGTTTTCATCCGGATCATCCGGAACAAGTAGAAAATCTGCTTGCTGTGACGGATCTGATCATGCTGGACATCAAACATATTGATGATACCCGGCACAAAGCTCTGACAGGTCACTCCAACCGGAATATTTTAGCATTTGCAGAATATGCCGGAAACGAAAAAAATATTCCTCTCTGGATTCGTCATGTCATTCTCCCGGAATGGACAGACAATCCGGAAGAGCAATTCCAGTTAGGCTGGTTTATTGGTGGATTAAAGACACTCAAAGCGATTGATTGCTTACCCTATCATGACATGGGCAAGCAGAAATATCAAGAATTGCATCTGCCGTATGCACTGGAAAATACAAAACCAGTTTCACAAGAAACAGCGGCACAGGCAAGAGAGCAGATTCTCAAAGGTGTAAAAAAACGTCTGTTAGATGACAGAAATGCCCAGAAATAATCCAATAGAAAACAGCAGAACTTCTCCAAAAAAGTCCTGCTGTTTTTCTGAATACATTACTTGTTGACAGCTTCTTTGAGATTTTTACCAGCCTTGAATGCCGGTGCTTTGCAGGCATCAACATGC
>CAMWOX010000221.1 GCA_947175975.1 uncultured Ruminococcus sp. | reverse complement strand
AATTATAACACCTATCATGCGATAGATGAACTGCCACCGCATATTTTTGCAGAGATGACACATTTTTTCAGGGTCTATAAAGAACTGGAAAACAAGACAACAGCCGTCAACGAGGTTGAAGGTGTAGATATTGCGAAAGAAATTATCGCAGAAGACATTGAGAGATATGTTGATAAGTTCTGCAAATAATATTAGAGACTTCCAAATTTTTCATTTTCAAGGAGTTAAGAATAATGATGAATAACAGCAGTACAGGTAATGAAATTTTGTTTGACCACGAAAACAATGTTGCCCCTCTTGGTTTGCTTGTAATGGCAAGTGCTACAGAACTGGGGAATAAAATTAATGATTATCTCGTAAAATGGGCTGTCAAGGGCGGTTTCCAAACAGATTCCTTTCTGATTGAGAATGAGTGTCCCCGTTTTTCATCCGGTGATGGAAAGGGCTTAATTAAGTCTACCATCCGTGGCAAGGATCTGTTTATTATTACGGATGTCGGCAATTATAACTGTACTTATAATTATTTCGGCAAAACAAATGCCATGTCTCCTGATGATCATTTCCAGGATTTGAAACGCATCATCCAGGCAGCAAGTGGTAAAGCAAACAGAATTAATATCATCATGCCGATTCTGTACGGCGGAAGACAGCACAGAAGAAATTACAGAGAATCCCTGGACTGTGCTTTTGCTTTGCAGGAACTGGAACAGATGGGTGTTTCCAATATTGTGACATTTGATGCACACGATCCCAGAGTCCAGAATGCAATTCCTCTGATGGGCTTTGATAATGTAATCCCCTCTTATCAGGTATTGAAAACCATGTTCCATAGCATCAAGGATTTTCATATTACAAAAGACAAATTCATGGTTGTGAGTCCGGATGAGGGTGCATTGAACCGCAATATGTTCTATGCTTCTGAGCTTGGCGTTGATCTAGGTATGTTCTACAAGAGACGTGATTACTCCAAGATCATAAGTGGCAGAAATCCCATTATTGCACATGAATATCTTGGTAATTCCGTTGAGGGCAAGGACGTCTTTATCGCAGATGATATTATTTCTTCCGGTGATTCCGTTCTGGATATTGCCTATGAATTGAAGAAACGCAATGCAAAGAGAATCTTTGCTTATGCGACATACTCTATCTTTACAAATGGACTTGAAAAATTTGACAAAGCTTATGCAGACGGCTACATCAGCGGTGTATTCGGTACAAATCTGACTTACCGTTCTCCGGAACTGTTACAGCGTGAGTGGTTCAACGAAGTAGATGTCTCAAAATATGTTGCATACTTCATTGCATCCATCAATCATGATGTTTCTATCAGCACGGTGATTGATCCGCATGAAAAAGTACGTCAGTTACTTGAGAAATATAATTAAAAAATCCAAAAAGCTGTGCAGGATCGTCCTGTACAGCTTTTTTTAATTTCTGAAAGATTATCCAAAAAAAATGAGATCAAATAGCTCCTCAAATATTCCGTATTGCAGGAAAAATTGCTTCATTTCCTCTCTTATTTCAGAATAACTGATCTGATTGGAATCAAAAAAATCTTCATCTTTTTGAAAAATGCGAGAATAGAACTGAAAACCAATCAGAAGATCATCTCTGGTTTTCTCTTTGGTAATATGATTCAGATCTGATAGCACATCTTTGATAGGATCAACATCTATTCTCAGGATAAGTTCCTGGGATTTTGCTTGCTTTTCCTGATTTTGAATAACCATTGTTTCAGGTACTGGCATATCAATCTTAAAAATAAGTTTCATCGTAACTGCAACACATTCCCTGATCTGTCTCATGATGTAATCCTGTTCAAACATATTTCCTGCCCCTTTCTCAAATTCAATTATATTTCCATAGTAATTCCCTACTGATCATAATTTTTTCACTGTCAATTCTGCCAATGCAACATAGTGCAGTATGTCAAACGTTTCAGGAGCTATACTTTCCAAGAGCTGTAAATGTTCCAATTCCCATTTTTTGATTTTTTCGACGGAAAGAGATGCACCAATACCACGGCATGTTTTCATTCTGCCATTCCAGCTTTCCCTTGTAAACGGAACAGACAGTTTATATTCCTCATGGTAGGACAGATCAAAATATTGAAACATGCATTCTGGAATCCATATGGGGTGCATTGTCTCCCCTGCACCTGTCCAATCAGGATTATATTTCAGTACAAGTTCTTCGCTCTTTCCTGCAATTTCATCTTCAAACGGCAGCCAGGCCATATATAAGATTAGAATTTTCCCGTCTTTTTTTAAGATCCTTGCCAGTTCCGGAGCAATTACTTTATGATCAAAATACCAGAAACATTGACAAGCAGTGACCACATCAAATGTCTGATCTGGAAAGTTCAACTGTTCCGCTGGAGAGATAATATACTTAATATTCATCTCATTCATTTCAGACAAAATTTTTGCCTCCGCTATCTGACTTTCTGAGATATCCGATCCAATCCAATTTGCTCCGTAATGATACATGTTTCTTGGTAGAACACCTGTGCCAGTTCCTAAATCAAGAACAGTCTGTCCCTTGATACACAAATTTCTTTCGGCGATTCTATCATAAAATTCCTGCGGATAAATATCTCTATATTTTGCATAATCTTTAGAAGTAAGTCCAAAATCAAACAAATTGCCATTATCAAACCGTTTATCTGATATTTTCATATCAGGATTCCTCCTCGGAAACGGTAATCACGCTGTCAGCAACATTGACCGTAATTGTGTATTTCTCATAGCAATGGAATCGGATTTCTTGTTTTTCTGTATCATTGACAATAGAATCCTGCTCGATATTAGCATGAGCAAGATTATGTAGATGATTGAACAATTCCAATGCACGATTGCCGGGATCTTTCTGCTTGAAATTATCTGTCAGCATAAAATCGTTAATATCCTGGTAGATTTCAGCATAGACTGCATTTTCTTCCATGACTGGCATCTCTGCTGACACAGAATTGTCTTCCGTCTCTTCTTCCATTTCCGGTGTATCCGCCTCTGTAACCGGATCTGTTGCATCTGTTGCAGAAGATTCCGGACTCTGCGAATTTTCTTCTGATTCAGAATCAGTATCAGCAACAGACTCTATATCTGACTGACTTTCTGTTGTACTTTCTTCGTTTGTCTGCTCCGTCTCAGGAGTTTTTCCTGTAATTGCCTGTTCCAGTGCATCAAGATCAAACAGATCCGATTTTTTATAGGTAATCACCATAGGCTTATAACCATCAGGAGATTCTTTATTACCTATATTTTCTTCCGCATATTTCCCTTCTTTTACTGTCAGAGTATCTCCTGCTGGGATAATATCATATAATTTATTATCATATTCCTGAAAATCGGGTCCCGGCTATTG
>CAMWOX010000220.1 GCA_947175975.1 uncultured Ruminococcus sp. | reverse complement strand
ATGATCGCCGTGTCTATTTTTTCATGATACAGAGCAATTTCTATTATTTTGTTCTGAAGTCTTTCGGCTTGTCTGGAAAGTTTTTTCTGGTTTGTTTCTGTTAAATTCTGCAATCGGATGGAATCATACTGCTGTATTTTGCAGATATAATTTATTTTAAGATTCTGGAGCGTATTTTGATCATAGCGATGCAGATATACCAGGGCTTTGAAACTATTTTTCCTTCCGGCATCAAATAACCAGTAAATCGGACATTTCCGGTAAATTCTGCAATGATCTGCATAAAATTCTTTCAGAAAATAATCCCGGATGATTTCCTTAGATGTTCCCGTTCCGCCAAGAGCAGCCGCAATAAATTCAAGATTCTGTTCGAGTGTATCTTCCCCATAGACAATACGCAGAAAATCTATGATCAGATGCAGAATATCATTCTGGAAATCATCTTCCCTGCCAAGCGGAATAATCGCATCTGCAACAGGAATGATACGCACATACCGGGAGCTGTCCCATGTACCGCCTGCATAAGCAATACCCTCATAATCAAGGGAATATCTTCCCATGAAACAGCCAACAGCATAACTGAGCAGAGACTTGATTTCACGCTGTAAATCTGCTTTCCTAACTGTAATCGTTCTTTCTTTGACTTCCGAAGAAATGATATGATTAAGACCATACTGCCGCATGAAAAGCTGATTCAATTCTTCTTCATTGGATTTAAGGGCTTCAAACCTCTGTTCACAGATTTGTTCCCATTTCCTGTATTTTTCACTGATCAGACTGCCCATTTTCACAGCTCCTTTCAGAAAAAAGTCCTGTTATGCAGAAATTTGCACCACAGGACTTTTTGTTATCATATTATAATCAAAGATGATTACCACAGAACGGACAAAACTGGATCGAATAGTCCTGTTTCCTGCCACGCAGATAGAAAGTATCCTGATAACAGTACATAATCTGATCAATATTGAGATCTTCTTCTGTTACCCCATTCCCTTCCTGTGCAATATCTGCTGACACAGAGCCAAACCCAAACAGGGCTTCCAGATTATCCAGAACACTGTTCATAGTATCCGTAGCGGAATGACTGGTTACTGGTTTGACTGTGTTGTGTGCATTTTCAACAAGTCCATGCAGGAACGAACCATTTTTCAGTTTTTGTATCTCTTCGACTGACAATACTGGTATACGCTTACACATGGGACAGCCATTGGCGTTTTCTACAATTTTCATGTACTCACCTGTATTCTGATTATGATATTATGCTTCTGTATCCTGTGTCATGACATGCTGGAGCTTATCAGATAACTCAGAAAGTTCTGAGAGTGAGACAGACATAGTCTGAATCTGTTCATGAATATCACCGGATCGATCTGCGAAGTCTTTCGCAACGTCATAGTAACTTTGTGTCATTGTACCAATGGCAGTAATAAACTGCTGCATTTTTGCAAAGTCTTCCTGTGTAAGGGAATCCGCCTGCTTGTTCTGATAATACTGCAAGCAGGATTGACAGAATTTCTGCAATCTGGAAATATTGCCGCAGAGTTCCTCTGATTTATGACTGATATCATTTGTACTGGATAAAATATCTTCCTGACTTGTGGAGATCTGGATGCTGACCTGATTAATCTTGAGCATTTCTTCCACACAGGCATCATATACTTTCTTGAGCTTTTTATAATTGCTCTTCAGACTATGTTTGAGATAATAAATACAGTTTTCACGGACATTCATACCCCGGAAGATTGCACATGCCATGTCACGACAGGTCTTGTAACCACATGCACCGCAGTTTACGCTTTGAGACGCAATGTCAAACTTACGCATACTATCAAAAATTCTGGTATAATCATCCATTGTCGGATTTTTCGTGTAAACACGTTCATCATGATATTTCGTCAGAAAATCGGACAATTTAAGATTTTTGTCAAATTCTTTGAAACGCTTGAATCTGCCGATTCCCAGAAATCCGCCCTGTGTCTCCCGGATGCTTCTTGTTGCAATATCATCCATTGTACTCTCAATTTCCATGAGGGTAGCTGCCTCGGAAGGCAGAGCTGTGCCATGATTGCAGCCATACTCACAGTTCAGAACGTCAAGCACATCCGGTTTCTGTTTGTCTTCTGTCTGGAAATAACGATCCAGTCGGTCATACACAGAATGAGGACCTTCTGCATTACGGACAATAAGTCCCTGATTGAGCATTGCCAGATTTTCTTTCAAGCCGCCTGGCATAGGATACAATCTGCCAATACTTCCCTCGACAGCATCAAATTCAAACTGTACTCTGTCCTCCCATTGGATTCCTTTTTTGCTGACATATTTTTCGAGATGCCGGAATGTCACATTGTAGTCAAAAGTATGTTCCCTTTGTGCCTCACTTGTCTTGGCAATACAAGGAGACAGCATGAACATGGGTCTGGTTTCGCCCTTATATTTACGCAGCCATACTGCAAGACATCCGGCAGGACTGAGTACGGGAGATAAATATTCCAGTTTTTCAGGCTGATACTTCTGCATGTAATTCACAATTGCAGGACATGGCTGTGTGACAAGTTTTTTTCCGCCATTTTCTGTAATATACTTATTATACATGAATGTACAAATATCTGCACCATATCCTACATCATAAATTTTACAGTTTCCATTCTGTCTGAGCCATGACAGGAGTACACGCCATGCACCATCCGGAAAACTGGTTCGGATTGCAGGTGCAACAATTAGGATCATAGGCTTATTGCTTTCGAATGTTTCTGTAAATTCCTTGAGATTATCTTTATAACCTCTTGCATGATGCATACAGACTTTTACACATTCGCCGCAGTTAATACAGGCTTCGCTGTCAATGCCGGTAACAAATTCATCTGTTGTTCCCTCTTTCAAGCGAGTCACATTCGCATGGACGGGGCAAACCCGAACGCAGGCATTGCAACCGACACAACGGCTTTCATCTACTGTAATAATTTGCATACTGACACTCTACCGCCAAAGAAATCTAAAATGCAACAAAAAATTTTCCAAGCGGCTTTTCCTTTCCTGGATGATTGAAATTGATATAACTTCCCTAATGATAGATATATTATAACATTTTTTAATATATTTGTCAATAGTTTTTATGAAAGTTTCAGAAAATAAAAGATATTTGTCAGAATTTGTATAGTTTCACCTTAGATAATAAGCATGGCATCTCCAAATGAAAAAAAGCGATACTGTTCTTCAACAGCCGTCCGGTAAGCCTGCATAGTGTGATCATATCCCATGAATGCCGAAACCAACATAATGAGTGTGCTTTCGGGAAGATGGAAATTTGTAATTAATCCATCCACCAGTTTAAATTCATATCCTGGATAAATAAAAATATCCGTGTCGCCCTCACAGGCATGGAGCAGATCCTGACAGCAC
>CAMWOX010000219.1 GCA_947175975.1 uncultured Ruminococcus sp. | reverse complement strand
AGAATTTTAGGAGTAGACCCCGGCTATGCGATTGTCGGCTTTGGAATCGTAGATTATGCAGGTGCAAATTTTGTGCCGATTGATTACGGGGCGATTCTGACACAGGCACATACACCATTCACACAGCGGCTTTGTGATATTGATACAGATATTCAGGAAGTTTTCAGACGTTATGAGCCGGACTGTATGGCAATTGAGAAATTATATTTTACATCCAATCAGAAAACAGCCATTGATGTTGCACAAGCAAGGGGAATTTTAATTCTTGCAGCAGCAAAGAAAAAAATTCCGGTTTATGAGTATACACCTTTACAGGTCAAAATGGCAGTTGTCGGTTATGGAAAAGCAGAAAAAAAACAGGTCATGGAAATGACAAGAAATATTTTGAAATTAAATCAGATTCCCAAGCCTGATGATGCGGCGGATGCACTTGCAATTGCCATTTGTCACGGACATTGTTGTCAGGGACGGAAAAATGATTAATCAGGAGGAATTTTTATGTTTATTTTATCACAGGGTAAGAAAGGAATATTTAATCTGGATAATATTGCAACACTGGAAGTGACCAGAAATTTTGGTGAGGGAAAAGAGAAGAAATTTTCCATTGTGGGATCGGGGTTGATTTTGGGATTTTATCCGGATCAAGAAACAGCACAGAAAGAATTGATTAAAATTCTGGCGGCAGTAGAAAATAACGAGAAAGTGTATAAACTATGATAGCAGGTTTACATGGAATTTTAATAGAAACCGGGGTGAATCTGGCAATCATAGAATGCGGTGGTGTAGCGTATGCATGTCGGACGACACAAACGACGTTAAACAGCATTGGTGCAGTGGGCAGTGAAGTCCGGGTTTATACATATATGGCAGTGCATGAAAATGCCATTGAATTATTCGGATTTGCAGATAAAGCTGAGCTGCATTGTTTCCAGATGTTATTGACAGTATCCGGAATTGGAGGAAAAGCAGCACTTGCAATTTTGTCGGATCTGACGGCAGATCGTTTTGCATTACTGGTTGCATCCGGAGACAGTACAGCATTGACAAAGATCAAGGGAATTGGAAAGAAATCCGCTGAAAGAATTGTTCTGGATCTGAAAGATAAGCTGATCAAAGCAAATCCTGCATTGAAAGAGACAGCGGCTGTTTCGGTGCAGGTTTATACAGAAGACAATTTCTCGGAAGCATTGGCAGCATTTGCTGTACTTGGCTATCAGCAGGAGGAAGTGATGCCAATCCTTCTGAAACAGGATGAAAATGCATCTGCGGAAGAATTAATCCGGCTTACCCTGCGTGAGATCGGCAGACAGAAATCATCTTAATTTTATTACAGCGTGGAGGGAATCGCCTATGAATCTAGAAGAATTACTGCAAGAGGCGATAGCAGACAACACCAAGAGAAGTATTTTTTTACAGACACTGATTCGGAGTGATATTTTTGTCATGTGTCGGAAACCGGCAGAATCGGAAAAAAATTCCAAACGGGCAAAACTGGAATTAATCACTGTCCGGAATGCACAGGGAGCTGTATTCATTCCGTTTTTTACAAGCTATCGGATTATGTCCATGTTTGCAAATCGTTATGTGGAATGTTATAAGTTAAATTGCCTGCGTTTTTTTGAGTTAGTGCAGAATATGTCTGCTGTCATGAATCCTAATTATGACAGCAGAGAATTTCACTCAGCAGAACTGAAAGCAATTCTGAATATTGCAAGAAGTCTGCATATCAAAGCGATTTCTTATAATGAACTGGAGAATATTCGTTACAGAGAGCCGCAAAAATCCTTGTATCAGATCAAGCAGTATGCGTCTAAATTTTTCACGACACAGCCGAATGTTGAGAGAGCATTTTTGGTGGAAATGATCAAGGGAAGTGAAAAGCCGCAGATCTTGATTGTTGTTGACATGATGGGCAATACCAGGAAGTTATTTGTTGGTCTGGTGCGGTATTTATACAAGGTCAAGAAAAGTAATGAACGCTTGTTTTTCCTGAGTTATGAACAGGAACTCGGCAAGCGTGCGGCAAGCCAGGTAGAGCCGTTCTATATTCGTAATACAAAACGCTATTTTCAGAAATGAGGGATTGTTTATGATTGAAACAGGGGATTTTGCATTTGAAAACAGATTAGTGACAGCACAGGAACTGGAAGAAGACACTGGAACGGAAAAGGGATTGCGTCCATTGTCCCTGACAGAATATATCGGACAGACAAAAGTCAAAGAAAATCTGGCGATTTATATGGAAGCGGCGAAACGCCGAGATGGTGCGTTGGATCATGTGTTATTATACGGACCTCCCGGATTGGGAAAAACGACGCTTTCAGCGATTATCGCACATGAGATGGGTGTGAATCTGAGAATTACGACAGGACCTGCCATTGAGAGACCAGGGGATCTGGCGGCAATCCTGACAAATCTGTCGCCGGGGGATGTATTATTTATTGATGAAATTCACAGATTGAACAGGGCTGTGGAGGAGATTTTATATCCGGCTTTAGAAGATCATGCAATTGATATTGTTGTTGGAAAAGGGCCTTCTGCGAGGTCTTTAAGAGTGGATTTGCCGGAGTTTACGCTTGTCGGTGCAACCACCAGAGCCGGACAGCTTTCTGCACCTTTGCGGGACAGATTTGGAATTGTCCAGAGACTGGAATTATACACACCGGAGCAGTTATGTGATATTATCCGGAGAAGTGCGCAGATCCTGGAAATTCCGTGTACAGCTGATGGCGCATTGGAGCTGGCACGGCGTTCCAGAGGAACACCCCGTATTGCGAATCGATTATTAAGAAGAGTGAGAGATTTTGCGGATGTGATTGGCAATGGGGAGATTACAGAAGAAATTGCGAAAATAGCTTTGCATCGTCTGGAGATCGACGAATTAGGTCTTGACAGTAACGACAGAAGAATGCTGGATATGATTATCAAAGGATATGGCGGTGGACCAGTTGGACTGGAAACGCTGGCCTCTGCACTGGGAGAAGAAGCAGTCACACTGGAAGATGTTTGCGAGCCGTTTCTGATGCAGTTAGGATTTCTGTCCAGAACACCAAGGGGACGTTGTGCCACAGCACTGGCATATCAGCATCTGGGTTATCCTGTGATACAGGAAGTGAGTCCGTCACAGCTCGTATTAGATGCGGAGTAGATTTCAGAATATTACAGGTAGTTAGGAGAGTTTAGATTGAGAGCAGCGAATAACTGGGAGTCATACAGGGTATTAGATACTTCGGATGGGGAAAAATTAGAGATCTGGAACGGTGTAACATTGATTCGACCTGATCCGCAGGTATTATGGAAGACGGAAAAAAACGAGAAATTATGGAAAAAAGCAGATGCTTGTTATCATAGAAGTAGTTCCGGCGGTGGAAAATGGGAGTTCCATGCCAAACTGCCAGAGCAGTGGGAACTGCCTTAC
>CAMWOX010000218.1 GCA_947175975.1 uncultured Ruminococcus sp. | reverse complement strand
TTTTTCTTCCAAAATTACATGTGCCTGCTGTCAGGGAAACTATGTAGCCCATTCGGTTTCTATGGATGGAAAGCAGACTGCAAACTGGGCTTGCTATGGCAAAATCAGAAAGCAATGCAGTGCCAGAGATATTACCGAAAAGAAACTGAAAACTGCCTGCTGTGAAGTATTACATTTATCAAAATTTGATGAAAACATCTTTGCTAAAAATATCCGCAATATTCTGGTATTTTCAGACGGCAGACTGGAATTCACATTCTATGACGGTACAAAGGCAGAAAGTCATGTCTGGTTCTACAATTCGGAGGACAGAAAATACAAAGACCCACACAGCAGAATTTATGGCTATACAAGAATTGGAGATACTTATATCATCTGTGAAGAAGAAGCCAAGGCGGTCAGAATGGTCTATGAAGATTATCTGAATGAGATGACAATTTCTGATATTTCAAGAAAAATGGAGAGTCTGGGGTATCATGGAAAACGTACAGGATTTTCAAGGAAAATGGTGCTTTATCTTCTGAGCAATCCATTTTATATCGGAACAAGAATCTATCCTGCGGCATATTCCGGCACAGGAAAAGATGAGATTGTAGAAAACGACCATCCTGCCATCGTTACCAAAGAACAGTTTGAAAAAGCACGGGAGAGGAGAGAATACTATGCCAAACGTCACGAAGATTCCTGCAACCATAAGCAGGTACACAGCACAGCCGATTGATACGCCTGTCAAGCGGAAAGTCTGTGCGTATGCTCGTGTCTCTACTGATTCCGAAGAACAGCTCACAAGCTATGAAGCACAGGTCAGCTATTATACGGAATACATCAAAAAGCACGATAACTGGGAATTTGTCAAGGTTTATGCTGATGAGGGAATTTCCGGCTGTTCCACCAAAGGAAGAATAGGCTTTCTGAAAATGGTAGAAGATGCCCTTGCCGGAAAAATTGATTTAATCATCACAAAAAGTGTGAGCCGGTTCGCCAGAAACACGGTAGACAGCCTTTCCACTATCCGGAAACTGAAAGAACATAATATTGAATGTTATTTTGAAAAAGAAAACATCTGGAGCTTTGACGGAAAATGTGAGCTGTTATTATCCATTATTGCATCAATTTCTCAGGAAGAATCACGCTCCATTTCCGAAAATGTCACATGGGGACACCGAAAACGCATGGCAGACGGAAAAGTCAGTGTGCCGTTCAGCCGTTTTCTCGGCTACGACAGAGGAGAGGACGGAAATCTTGTCATCAATGAGAAAGAAGCCGAAATTGTGCGTTTAATTTACAGATTGTTCCTTGAAGAGCTGACACCTTATTCCATAGCCAGACACCTGACAGAAAAAGGCATCCCCACACCAGCCGGAAAAACAAAATGGACAGACAGCACCGTAAAATCCATTCTCACCAACGAAAAATACAAGGGTGATGCACTTCTGCAAAAAAGCTATACTGCGGATTATCTGACCAAGAAGAAAAAAGTCAACCACGGAGAAGTTCCCATGTACTATGTGCAGGATAATCACGAAGCAATCATTTCTCCGGAGATTTTCGATGCAGTTCAGCATGAAATAGAACGGCGGAAGAACAGCGGTAGCCGCTACAGCGGAGTGGATATTCTGTCCGCAAAACTGATATGCGGAGAATGCGGGTGTTTCTACAGTCCGAAAGTCTGGCACTCTACAGACAAGTACAGACGGGTTATTTACCAGTGCGGACACAAGTACAGAAAACAGAAACGCTGTTCCACACCGCATTTTACAGCTGAACAGGTTCAGGATATTTTTATAGAAGCAGTCAACAGTCTGATTGATAATCATGAGGAAGTCACTGCAAACCTGAGAGAGGGCATGAAAATGGTATCCGACTGTACGGCACTGAAGCAGGAGCGTGACCGCATGAAAGAAGAAACAGTTCTGCTTGCCGGAATGGTGGAAAATATCATTCTGGAAAATGCAAAGACTGCCGTTGACCAGACGGAATACAGGAAAAAATATGACGCTCTTGCCAAAAGATACGAAACGGCTAAATCCAGATACGAAGAACTCGAACAGCAGATTTCAGAATTTCATGCCAGAGTACGGGAAATGGAGAGATTCATCAGCAGTATATCAGAGCAGAAACCGCTGACAGAGTTTGATGAAGCATTGTGGGGAGGCTTGCTGGAAAGTATTACAGTTTACAGCACGGAAGACATCAGAATAAAATTCAGGGATGGAATGTGTTAAATGAAATATGATTTTTTCAGAACTCTGCCGTTTGTGGCAGGGCTCTTTTTTTGCCTATTTTTCAGCACAAAAACCTATCGTTTGTTTATGCACCCCCTTGCACCCCCCTGTGATTTCAGATTTTTTATTGTATCTACGATACTGTGAATGGGGATATTTTCACTGCGTATTGAATACAAACAAATAAAAGGTCAACCTACGAAAAATACGCTAAATAGCGACATTTTCGGTAATTGGCCTTATTCTTTGTTATGGAGTGAGTTAGTGTTTTACTGTTTGATCCTCAGATGTCCACGTTGCTGGAATCACTGCACTCTCAAATGATTGCAGGGCTTTCATTTGAATAGTGCAACCGTCTTTCATTTGATAGTACTGAAAGTGCAGAAAATGCCGTAGATACGCTGAAAAGTACAAATTAGTTTCGTTACGGAGATAAGCGGATTTTGGCACTTTCAAATGATTGCTGAGGCTTTCGTTTGTAGGTGCAACCTTGAAATGTCCCCGAAAAAACGAGTATTGCAAATTCCTTATTTTAGAAGAACCCGCCAAATTATACAATTCAGCAGGCTCTTTTGAATAATTATCTTACTTAGAGGAATCGACTTCACTATCAGAGACCCACGCATATTGGACATACCAGCATAGATTTTTTCTTCTTAAATAGACATCATAATAATGTTCTTCATCAAGATTCCTAAATTTTACTGTTACAACTGCTCGGCGCTTTTCCTGCGTTACCTGAACAACTTCGGGATACAGTTTTACTCCAGAAATATCCGCCAAAAACGGAAAAACTATTTCCATTGCATCCTTTGGTATTTCCTCTGGGAGAAGTTCCATTCCTTTTCTTATCAGCTTCGCTTCTGATGGGTCTATATATCGAAGCATTTTCTTATAGTTTCCTACATTAAATTCATCTGTCATCGCAATAACAGTGTCTACCGGATCATAGGATACTCTAATGCCCCATACCACGCCAACTACGAGCAAAGCTAACGCCAATATTCCTCCTATCAGAAACAAAAATACAGGGGGAGATTTTTTGGGGCTACCATCCTGAACATCGTTTTCAATATACATACTTCACCTTCTTATTTGCTCAACAACGAACGAGTATTCCTTTTTTGGTTACTTTGAGAGATTCTTCTTGTAAGGACAAGATAGCGGGTTCTTGTCAGTTGTACTCTGTTCTTCCGCTTCCTGTGAT
>CAMWOX010000217.1 GCA_947175975.1 uncultured Ruminococcus sp. | reverse complement strand
TGGGCTTGTGGGCTCGGTGATGTGTATTAGTGTCAGACTCTCAACAATTGAATTTCTTACTTGTGGAGACGTTTTTAACATTTTAAAAGCCTCTTTTATTAATAACAAAACATATTCTTTTTGATCCTCAAGTAATTTTGGCATACACACTTGTTCTAATGTCCAACTACGGGTTATACAGCTTTCTATTTTTTTATCAATATATCTAGCATTGATAACACACAATGAATCCTTAAAGATAAATATAAACACAGCCGTTTTTAATAGCATTCTAATAATTGGCAACAAAGTTGCGCTTTTATCTTGATCATATACTTTTGAATATAAATCTGCCTTTTTTCCTTTTCTATATGGATGGCTTAATTTATATTTATTAATGAAACTATTTTTTTCTTCATCTGTCAATATATCATAAACAAAAGCCAAAAAAATCACATCCTAACACAATCACTCATAACATTTAAATCAAATTTGGTTTGCATTTGAATCCATTGCTTAGTGCAATTGTACACCATTAATCCAGCCTTCCTGGTGAAAAAATCTTAATTTACTTGAATACTGTGATGTGACTATTTGTTTGTCATGCCATCTTAACGATTCAAAGGCTTCTTTTGTAAGAGATAAAAGCTCATTTTTTTTAGACTCATCAAAGCGTTTAGAAACCCAAAAATATTTTATGCTCCAATCCATATTAGCAGGAATTCTTTCTTTATTTGGTGTTTGTTTCACATACGCTTGTGCACAACAAACAAAATGGTTCCAAATAATTGCAAATGTTCCTGGCAATTCTCCAAACGGAGCACTTAAGGGAATTAATTTTAGGTTTTTTTCTTCATCAAATACCTGGCAGTATAAACTTGCAGGAAAATATCCTCCATTTGGATAACAAAAATTATATATGTTCAATATTTTTTGTTTTTCTTCTTTCGATAAAATATGATAAACAAAAGCCATGTAATCCCTCCCAATACATTAAAACGTGTTACCTTTCAAGGCAACTAGCTGATTTAAAGCTTTAAAATATTATTTTAACATATTTTCAGTGAAATGTCAACAACTACAAAAAATAAAAATAGCAATATACTGTCAATTCGGCAGTATATTGCTGATTTTTTTTATTTAATGAAACAGCATGCTGATTACATTCACAGCCAGTGCGGCAATCCATGCCACGGCACATTGCCAGAATACGACACCAACAGCCCATTTTGCACCTAATTCACGTTTAATGGAGCTGATCGCTGCAACACAGGGGGTATACAGTAAGCTGAATACCAGCAGAGAAGCCGCAACAGCAGGAGACATAAACAATGTTAGATTTTCCCCGAATAGGACTTCCAGTACAGAAACAACACTTTCTTTTGCCATGAATCCGCTGATTAATGCCGTCACAATCCGCCAGTCGCCTAATCCAATCGGTTTCAGCAATGGTGCAATCCATCCGGCAATGATCGCCAGGATGCTATTCTGTGAATTTTCCGTCAGATTGAATTGCGGATCAAAACTCTGCAAGAACCAGACAATCACTGTCGAAATGAAAATGACTGTGAATGCTCTCTGTAAGAAATCCTTTGCTTTTTCCCAGAGTAATCTCAGAACATTTTTTGCTCCCGGCATTCTGTAATTCGGCAGTTCCATCACAAACGGCACAGCTTCCCCTTGGAAAAGCAGTCCCTTGCAGAGCCATGCATGGAGGATTCCTGCAAGAATGCCCAGAAAATACAGACCTGTCATAATCAGTCCTTTGGATTCACTGAAAAAGGCATCAATGAAGAATGCATAAATAGGCAACTTCGCTGTACAGCTCATAAACGGTGTCAATAAAATTGTCATTTTCCGGTCACGTTCACTCGGAAGCGTTCTTGTCGCCATGACTGCCGGGACAGTACAGCCGAATCCGATCAGCATCGGAACGATGCTCCGCCCGGATAATCCGATTTTTCGTAATAATTTATCCATGAAGAATGCCACTCTTGCCAGGTAGCCGCTGTCTTCCAGTAATGACAAAAAGAAAAATAATGTAATAATAATTGGCAGAAAACTCAGGACACTTCCGACACCGGAAAATATGCCGTCGATCACTAAGCTTCGGATTGTTTCATTGACATTTGCAGAAATAAGAGCCTGTTCTGTCAGATTTGTGAGTGCATCAATGCCGACTTCAAGTAATTCCTGCAATTTTGCACCAATTACTTCAAATGTCAGAAGAAATACAGCGATCATGATCAGAATAAATACCGGGATTGCTGTATATTTTCCGGTCAGGATTCTGTCTAATTTCTGGCTTCTCGCATGTTCCTTGCTTTCTCTGGGTTTGATCACTGTCTGTGTACAGACTTTTTCGATAAAGGCAAACCGCATATCTGCAATCGCAGCACTCCGATCTAATCCACGTTCTGTTTCCATCTGGAGTATCATATGTTCCAGCATTTCAATTTCATTTTGATCTAATTTTAATTGTTCCAGAATCAGAGAATCTCCCTCTATGATTTTAGATGCCGCAAACCGTACAGGAATTTCGGCACGGTCTGCGTGATCCTGGATCAGATGAATGACAGCATGTAAGCAACGATGTACAGCACCATTGTGTGCTGTTGCAGGGCAGAAATCCTGCCGTTTCGGTCGTTCCTGGTAATGTGCGATATGAACGGCATGGGTGATAAGTTCGTCAACACCCTGATTTTTGGCTGCGGAAATCGGTACAACCGGCACACCGAGCATTTCCTCCATCGTGTTAATATCAATCGAACCACCATTACTGCTCAGTTCATCCATAAAATTTAACGCAACAATCATAGGAATATCCATTTCCAGTAATTGCATTGTAAGATACAGATTTCGTTCAATATTGGTAGCATCCACAATATTCATGATCGCTTTCGGTTTCTCTTCAAGTACGAAATTCCGGGAGACAATTTCTTCACAGCTATAAGGTGACATTGAGTAGATCCCTGGAAGATCCGTCACAAGCGTATCCGGATGATTTTTAATCACACCGTCTTTCCGGTCAACAGTCACACCAGGAAAATTTCCGACATGCTGATTTGATCCGGTTATCTGGTTGAATAATGTTGTCTTGCCACAGTTCTGGTTACCGACTAATGCATATGTCAGTTTTGTGCCATCTGGGAGGGGATTACCATCTCCTTTCAGATGATACTTCCCATTTTCGCCTAGTCCGGGATGATGTGAAATGCTGTTCTGTTTCCGGATCTGTTTCTGTATGGGTTTCTGGTCTGTGGGAATGATTCCGATATTTTCCGCATCTGCAAGCCGCAGTGTCAATTCATAACCATGAATCCGGAGCTGCATTGGATCACCCATTGGTGCAAATTTAATCAGTGTGATATATGCGCCTGGAATAATTCCCATATCCAGAAAATGTTGTCTCAAAGCACCCTCGCCGCCAACATTTTGAATGATCGCAGACTGAC
>CAMWOX010000216.1 GCA_947175975.1 uncultured Ruminococcus sp. | reverse complement strand
TCCAGAGAGCCTTTCGTCTGTCAAGAGTTGTCTGTCTCATGCCTGGATCTCCGGCGGCAGTTCCAGTGTAATTCTGCCAAGTTTTGCAGCTCTGAAATCATCCAAAACTGTCGCAGCGGCACGTTCTGTATTGACAACACCACCGGAAAGCAACATGCCACGTTTTCGTCCGACAAGTTCCAGCAACTGATCGCCATGCTGTTCCTGCGTTTCCAGCTTGTAACGTTCTTTCAGGGAATCCGGATAATTCTCATGCAGATACTCTAATAACAGCATTGCAAGAGCCTCCATATCCAGAATTTGATCCCGGACAGCTCCGGTAAAAGCAAGTCTGACAGCCGCCTGCTGGTCATCCAGTTTCGGCCATAAAACGCCAGGCATATCCAGAAATTCCGTCTGTTCATCTGCTTTTACCCATTGTTTTGTCCTGGTAACACCAGGTCTGTCTTCCACTTTTGCACGTTTAGATTTTGCCATCTTATTAATAAACGAAGATTTTCCCACATTAGGGATCCCGACAATCATCAGTCTGACTGGTCGTCCAATCATACCAGATTTCTTGCGTTTTTCGAGCAGATCTTTCAATAACTGTTCTCTGACAGTCGGAATAAAATTTCTGATTCCCCTGCCGCTGATACAGTCCACTGCAAGTGCTGGAACACCTTGTTTTTGATACCAACGAACCCATTTTGCAGTGGCATCCGGATCTGCAACATCTGCTTTATTCAACAGTACCATGTAGGGCTTACTGTTCATAAGCTCTGTCAGCTCCGGGTTACAGCTGCTTTTGGGAATCCTTGCATCTAAAAGTGCAATCACACCATCCACAAGCGATAGATTTGACGCAATCATACGCCTGGTTTTGGTCATATGTCCGGGAAACCATTGAATTGTCCCTATTTGAATCTTGTGTTCTTCAGGCATAACTATCCGCCCTTTCAGATCTTTTATTCTACAATACCGACACTCTCCAGAGGATAGACTCTCACAAGAACAACACCCTCAATGGAAGCCTCCGGAACAAGTCCAACCTCTTTGTAGCGGCTGTCCATAGAAATATCCCTGTTATCACCCATCACAAATACAAACCCCTCCGGAATCATAAACGGGTAACAAAATGCACTATCCAAATCCGGCAACTGTGTAATTGTATTAGTATACAATTCTTCCTGCGGCTCACCATTCAGATAAACAATTCCTGCATCGGAATCAATATCCAATATCTGACCACCGACAGCAATCACACGCTTGACAATACTTTTATGCAATCCCTCACCAACAGTAAGAGAACCATCTTTGGAAATCAGCACAGCATCTTCCGCATTGATAATCACAATATCACCCGGATCTGGTCTTCGTTTCAGTTCACAGATCAGCAGCTTATCAGTATCTTCAAGTGTTGGCAGCATAGAATCTCCCTGTACGGTTGCAACACGGAACACATAAGTAAATAATAAAATCATCACCAGAATCGGAAGCATTGCCCATCCGAGAACATCCAGGCATTCGCCTATCACTCTATGGACTTTCTGGTTTCCTGAAAAACGTACATATTCCCTCATGCTGTTCCTCCAGTCAGAACTATCCTACAAATCCAACTGTATTAAATACAGGATGTGAGCCATCCTCATCTTTCTGAACATTACAGAACCGGAAATAAGCTTTGCCAAGCACATCTTCTTCAGCAACCAGTCCAACGAAATTACTTCTGCTGTCTGTGGAATGATTTCTATTATCACCCATCACAAAAATATAACCTTCCGGGATTGTGATAGGATAAGAAAACGCACCGGCATTTGATCGTACAGCTTCTTTGACATAGGGTTCATCAAGAGGCTCTCCGTCGACATAAACAAGACCCTCGTCAAGCCTAAGATCCACTGTTTGTCCTCCGGTTGCAATCACACGCTTGATAATATTCTCATTCAGCCCATAACCGCTGTTGACAACTTCATCACTGCTGTTGAACACATGTCCCTCAGAATTATATACAACAACAATATCGCCTTGTTTCGGAGAATACAAAAGCCGAAACATCACGAGTCTGTCCTGATCATGAAGCGTAGGTTCCATAGAACTGCCATCTACTGTAACAGGTCTTGTCACATAGGAAAACAACAGCACAACCAGAAGCAGTGTGGTCAGCATGGTTTCAACGATTTCTAGTATATCACTGAACAAAGATTTTTTCTTTTGTTCTTCCTGGACGGCATCCAGTTTCACTGATTCTTCGGATTCCACTGCCATTCACCTCTGGGAAAATTTATTTGCATACACAAAAAGGGACTCAAAGCCCCTCCTGTGTACCATGTACAAAGTACAAAAACACCATCCCCCACTGAACAAGTGGGGGACAACAGCAGGAAAGATCAGACTAATTTTTCCTTTAACTTGGCAGCCTTACCCACTCTGTCACGCAGATAATACAGCTTTGCTCTGCGTGCTTTACCGTGTCTTACAAGCTCAACCTTTTCAACAACAGGGGAATGCAGCGGGAACACACGTTCAATACCACAGCCGTGTGCAACACGTCTGACAGTGAAAGTTTCACTAATACCGCCATGCTTCTTGGCAATGACTGTACCCTCAAACACCTGAATACGGCTCTTTTCACCCTCCTGAATTTTCACGTGTACTTTTACAGTATCACCGATTTCGATGACTGGCACGTTTTCTTTCAGACTTGCGTCACTGATTAATTTTAATGCATCCATGTTTAAACTCCTCCTGAATTTCTGGTTTTTCATACACGGGAATCAAAACTTGCTGTGATGCATACACAGCATCCGTCAGAGGAAAAACCTGCTTAATGTCTTACGGCATTAAACCTCATTCTGAACTTGAATTTTCAGAATGGATTTCAAATGCTTTTATATCATAACATATTCTGAGAAAAAAAGCAAGTGTTTTTAGAAAAATTCTTGAAAATTTCTGCAAAAAATTTTTGTCCGGCAGGCTGATTTTATCTTAATTGGCTTCCCTGCGTAATTTTCAAATGCATCTATAACAACACTTACATTAATATTTCCCTCATTTCCGGCAGGAAGTCTGATTACAAGACGAAAAGAATCATCCTGTTTCCGGATTTCTTCCACTTGCAGAAACGATCTGATATCCATCTCCCGGAATCCTTTTTTTGTACGTTTCTGAACCAGGATTTCCGGCTGATTGATAAATTTTTCCCAGCAAGCAGCGAAATCTTCTATTTCTGGTGCAACCAGTTCCAAAAGATACTCAGCATTTGTAATATCCTGTGCCTGGTGAACTGGCTCATGAACCTGTCTTGCATAGAGACCCTCCGGGAACACAGCATTTAATCTTTTCAGAATCTCAGACGCCGGGAGTTCTTCTGTCAGCCGCAGATCCATAACTTCACAGACACTTTCTATTCCCAGAGACAGTGCCAGAGGGAACATCAGATACAAATGCGGATGAAACCCCTCTGTATAC
>CAMWOX010000215.1 GCA_947175975.1 uncultured Ruminococcus sp. | reverse complement strand
TATACGCATTTACGGAAAATTCACTTTGTTCGTTAAAATATAATTTTACACTGCTGTTTATCCTGCTTTTAAATCAAAAAAATCAAGAAATGAAAACGAGTAATCTCGGATCTGAGTATATAAATATTTGTTATTTGAGGAGTAGATATGAATAATATTAAACCTCAAAAAATAAAGAAAATGGTATTCCGGCAAAAAGAAACGGCACACGATAAAAGCACAGATCGTTGTTTACAGGGCAAATGGAATCATTCTATGTACTGCCGAAGATTACGGCAAAACACATGATTTTACACTGTATAAAAACACGATAGGAAGCCGTGTGCTTGACTGTATCAGGGTGCAGGCTGACAGTGGGTATCAAGGTATATCTGCGTTTCATAAAAATAGTGAAACACTTAGGAAAAAGCCCAGAGGCGGTGAATTGACAGAGGATGAAAAAAGAGAAAACCGCCGTATCTCACAGGAACGTATTCTCATTGAAAACATCAATGCGAAGATCAAGGTTTTTAAAATTATGAAATATCCCTATCGCAACCACAGAAAGCGTCATTTCCTACGATTAAATTTGATTTGTGGTATCATTAATTTCGAATCCCGAAATTAGTTTCCGAGGAGATCTATTATGAAAAATTGTCTAATTAGCGTCATTATCCCTGCATATAACTGTGAACAGCATATTGAACGCTGTATCCGCAGCCTGATGGCACAGACGCATCAACAGCTTGAGATAATCGTCGTAGATGATGGGGCAAGCGATCAGACACCGCAGATTTGTGATTCTCTGGCTGAGGAAGATTGTCGGATTACAGTTCATCATCAGAAGAACGGCGGAGTTTCCTCGGCAAGAAATGCCGGCCTGAAACGCTGTCACGGTGAGTATATCAGCTTTATGGATTCCGATGACTACGCAGAGCCCCAGATGTATGAGCTTCTTTTGCAAACGCTTTTTCAGCATAAGACCAAGGTTGCCATGTGTGAATACCTGATGGAAGAAGACAGCAGTACAAGAATTGCCAAAATTTCTGAGAACACTGTCACGATTTCCAGTCAGCAGTTAATGAAAGATATTTTTACCTATAAATATATGGGTGTTCTCTGGAATAAATTATTCAGAAAAGATATTTTTATCAATAACAATATTTTTTTTGATGAATCAATCTGCTTTTGCGAGGACATTTTGTTATTAACGAAAATTTCTGCCTACTGTCCTCAGGTCGCATTATGTAAAAAACCCTTATATCACTATGTCATCTATCCTGACAGTCTGTGTCATGGAAAGATGAATCTCCGTAAACTCAGCATCATTAAAGCTGTCGATCGGATTATGGCATTCTGTTCAGAAAACTTGCCGGAACTACTCCCCTATGCGAAATACTTTTCTATCACCAATAAAATGACAATATATGATAATTTAGTCACACTAAAGCAAGAGGAAGACTATATAGAGTATATTCAGCAATTAAAACAAGATATGACAGAAATTGCAAAAAAAAGTAAATTTAAGACAAAAATAAAAATTTATACAGCGATATATTTTCCGAAAACTTACATGAAACTCAAACAGGTAAAATCCTTTGTAAAAGCGGAGACAAATCAGGAGGATCAACATGAAAATTTTACTAGTGACTTTATGGAGCAATAACTTCGGAAACCGATTGCAGAATTATGCCTTACAGAAAGTTTTACAGTCCCAGAATCATGAAGTGACCAATTTGCTCAGTACCAGCAAAAAAGATGGTATAAAAACAAAGGTGAAAAACCATATCATTGCATTTTACAGTAAAGCCAGCTTGAATATCCGTTTTTTGGCGAGAATGATAAAAAATAATTCTAATATAATCAGAAAGATTCATTTTTTTGATTTCAACAGCAAATACTTTACTGTCAGACAGAATATAGACTCTAGGAATGTTTCTCCTGATTTGATCAAACGTTACAATCACGCAGTAACGGGAAGTGATCAGGTATGGCATAACTGGTCTAATTCTGCACAGGAACTGGATTACTTCTATTTAAGATTCTTCCCGGCAGCAAGAACTATCGCTTATGCTGCAAGCTACGGATTCAAGGAATTTTCTGAAAAGGACAGACAATCCCATCAGCAGGGAGTCAATCACATCCGGTATATTTCATGCCGTGAGGAGGACAGTGTCCGTCTAGCCAGACAGCTGACTTCAAATCCTGTTCATCTGGTCTGTGACCCTACTTTCCTGCTCAGCACTGAAGAATGGACGAAAATTGCGGAAAAGCCATTCTTTGACGTTCCGGAAAAATTTGCCCTGCTGTACTTTCTCGGAGATGATAAAGCCTATAAGCAGTCCGCAAAGCAGATAGCGAAAAGTTCCGGCTTAGAGCCGATTGATATTTCTACATCGAAAGAGAATCACTGTTCAGCGATAGGACCTGCCCAATTTGTATGGTTGATTAAACATTCCTCAATGGTCTTTACAGATTCATTTCATGCGATAGTTTTTTCCTGTATCTTTCACCGGAATTTCCTCGCCTATCGGAGAGTCATGCCGGACGGCACGGATATGTTCGGCAGAATCGAAACATTACTAAACTTGTTTCATTTGCATAATCATGAATATCAAAAAGAGGACTGCTGTCCTGAACTGCCTGACTTTGATGCTGTTGATCGTAAAATCGACAGGATGAAGCAAAAATCTCTTGTATTTCTCATGAATGCATTACAAGGTAGGCAGACTCCGCTGGAGGAAAACACATATGAAGATTGAACGCACACAAAATGCTTCCAGAAATATCTTATTTGGCGGATGGCTAAAACTGCTTCAGATTGTTATTCCGTTCCTGATGCGTACAGCAATGACCTACTTTATCGGAATTCAGTATCTGGGGCTGAACAGCCTGTTTACTTCGGTACTTCAGGTTCTTAACCTTGCGGAGCTTGGCGTAGGAAGTGCTATGGTATACAGTATGTACAAGCCAATTGCAGAGGATGATACAAAGTCAATCTGTGCTTTGATGCGGATGTATCAACTTTACTACAGAGCGATTGGACTGATTGTTCTGGCATTAGGGTTGCTCCTACTCCCGTTTATCCCGAATTTAATTAAAGGCGAAATTCCGTCAGATATCAATGTTTATGTCTTATATCTGATAAATTTATCTACAACAGTATTATCTTACTGGCTATTTGCCTATAAGAATTCATTATTACAGGCTCATCAGAGGACAGATATTGCCAGTAAAGTCATGATTATTACGAATATAATTCAGTATCTTTTGCAGTTTCTTGTCCTCTGGCTGTTCAAGAGCTACTATCTGTATGTCATTGTCATTCTGCTGACGCAGGCTCTAACGAATATTCTGACAGCGAGTGTTGTCACGAAGCTGTATCCGAACTACAAGCCGGAAGGAAAGCTTGCTCAGAAAGAAGTCAAAAATATCAACTGTAGAATCCGTGATCTGTTTACTAGTAAAATCGGGGGTGTAATTATCAATTCTGCAGATACGGTCGTCGTTTCAGCGTTTCTTGGACTGACGATGCTTGCCGTTTATCAGAATTATTATTTTATCG
>CAMWOX010000214.1 GCA_947175975.1 uncultured Ruminococcus sp. | reverse complement strand
GCACTCATCAGACGGCAATCGAATAAGTTATCCACACTTGAATCAGTTGATCTCAACAGAATCACTCTCATGCCTGATGAGCATTCTGTTTCCTTAGAAGAACTGACTGAAAAACTTCGGAAAGGTGGCATCAAATGAAGATTGAAAAAAGCACAGAAATCCTGGAAAGCGAAATTTCAGAGTCCGAACTTACTGTTATCAATACAATGGCAATGACGGAGCTGAAAGCAGAGGATATTTTCACATTTAAGGCTATTTTGTGTGATAATCAGATTGACAGAGATTTTGAAGCATTTTCAGAAACAACCTTGAATCAGCTCGCTAATTTGTTTGTTGGTAAGCCTGTGATTAAAGATCATCAGCCTTCGGCTGACAACCAGATTGCGAGGATTTATCGGACGGAAGTCAATAACGGACAGTTGCTTGCCTACTGCTACATGATGAGAACCGCCGGAAATGCAGACTTAATCCAGGAAATTCAGGGTGGTATCAAGAAAGAGGGCAGCGTTGGTTGTGCAATTGGTGCGAAAAAATGCAGCATTTGCGGAATTGATCTGATGAAGAGTCAATGCAGGCATATTCCGGGCAAGGTATATAAAGGACAGCTTTGCTATGGCATTCTCTCGGATGCCAGTGATGCTTATGAATTTTCTTTGGTTGCTATTCCGGCACAGAGAAATGCAGGCATTAGCAAAAATTTTAATACAGAACAGCAAAAAACAGATGAGATCCGGGTTCGTTCCAGGATTGCCGGATTGTATGTAAAAATTGGAGGTAATTTTGATGACTAAGAAAATGAGAGAATTACAGGCAGAAATTTTGAAATTTATGAGCATGGCGCAAGCATTCATGGAGGGCGAAACCAAAGATGTGGCAAAAGCCACTTCTTTACTGGATGAAGCGGATGAACTCCAGAAAGAGTTTGATGCGCTTGCCCGTCTTGAGAAAAAAGCAAAGGCAGAAGTTCCGGAAGCACCTGTTATGACAAAGAAAGAAACAGCATCCGGCTTTCAGGTTCTGAACAAGCTGTTTTCTCATCAGGCTTTGACGGATATGGAAAAGTCTGCCCTGATTACTGGCACATCCGCACAGAACGGGGAAAACTATCTGCTTCCGGAAGATGTGAAACTGGAAATCAATGAGTTGAGAAAAACATATATGTCTGCCAAGGACATTGTGACGGTTGTGCCGACTTTTGCGCTGACCGGTTCTGAAAACTATGAATCTGGTGTGCCGAGTGGACTGACTTCGTTCAGCGATGGTGAGACAATTGCGGAGGAAACTGCTCCGAAATTTATCCAGAAGACGTTTACCATCGGCTGGCACGGCAAGTTGATTCCAATTTCCAGGATTTTGATTGGTGCAGAAAAAGCCGGTCTGATGAGCTATCTCAACAACTGGTTTGTCAAGAATGCGATTCTTACGGAGAATGCTGCTATTTTTGCCAAACTGAAAAACGGTTACGGTACAGCAAAGGCAATTGACAGCTGGCTTGCCTTAAAGCACTCTGTCAATGTGGATTTAGATCCATCCTGTAAGCCCAACGGCATGATTGTCACCAATCAGACCGGCTTTGCCTATCTGGATATTGTGCTTGACCAGACAGGCAGACCCATTCTCCAGCCGAATCCAGCCAATGCAACCGAGACGCTGTTCCAGGGAATGCCTGTGATTGTCTTTCCGGATTCTCAGCTTGCCAATATTGACAGCACGCATGCACCCGTATTCTATGGAGACATCAAGGCTGGCTGTAAGTTTATTGACTACCAGAACCTTGAATTTGCATATTCTGAACACTTTGGCTTTAATAAGAACATGAACTACATGCGTGTTCTGGAAGGATTTGACGTGATGTCAACGGATACGTCTGCGTACATCTATGGCAGTCTGAAAGCACCGACAGAACTCACCGGCACACCGACCGAATCCACTGGCGGTAAAACTAGCTAATCATGCCAACATTGGAAGAAGTCCTGGACTATCTGGGAATTGACTATGCAGATGAAACGGTAAAAAATAATGTGACACATGCCTTGAATGCGGCAATTGCTGCTGTCAAGGGAGCTGTTGGAGAAGATGTTCTGGACTTTCTTCCAGATAATCCCAAAGTCAAAGAACTGGTGTTTCTGTATACAGCAGATCTTTATGACGAACGGAACACCTCTACATTGAAAGCAAATGCTGTCAATCGCAGGATCTTAGATTCTATGGAATGGCAACTAAAACTGGAGCTTAGACGGAAAAAGGAAGAATTAGTATGATATATGACAAACCGGTTGACATCCAAAAGCAGAACGAGGACACAGAATGCTGGGAAAACATTGGTGATCGACCATTCCACGCAAGAGTAAACAAGACCGGCGGCAGTCAGAATTTTGCTGCCGGTGCAGATCAGTTTCCTGCAAAGCTGAATTTCGACTTTCGGTATTGTCAGACACTGGAAGAAATCCGTTATCAACCGGAGCTGTACAGACTCATCTATAGAGGACACACATTTCAGGTCATAGACTATGATGATTATCTGGAACAGCACAGAACTGTCAGGATTGTGGGGAAATTATATGAGCAATAACCTGGTGATCCGTCCTGAAGCTCTCGGTGATGCAATTTCGGAGCAGCTGGAATTGTATCAAAAAAGTGTGGAAACAAAAATAGACAAATGTGCTGCCAAAGCCACAAATGAACTTGTCCGCATTACAAAAGATACAGCACCATTCAATGCAAAGCACCACGGGCGGCACTTTGTCAAATGCATTGCAAGCAGAAAAGAAAAGAGCAGAATCGGAGTTTCTACTTATACATGGTATGTAAAAGCCCCATGTCATCGTCTGACGCATCTGCTTGTGAATGGTCACCCCATGCCAAACGGCGAACATTATGACGGCGATCCGTTTCTGAAGGATGCCTGTGACAAAGTATTACCAGAATTTAAAGAAAATGTAAAAAAGGCGGTCAAAGATGGTAACTGATATTCTAAGAAAGTCCGGCATTCAGTTCCGGAAAGCGAGATTTTTGAAACCGCCATCCGGAACGTATGCCGTCTATACAGACGATATTGAAACGCTGGGTGGTGACAATTTGGTGGCTGTGTATCATCATCGGATTACAATTGAAGTGTATGAACCTACGCCAGATGATAACGCTGAACAGGCTCTGGAGCAAGCAATCTCTGATACTGGTACGCAGTGGGAGAAGCAGGACAGGTTCTGGATACAGGACGTACAGCATTATCAGGTCATCTATGAATTTGATTATTACGAAAAAAGGAGATTGTAAGCTATGCCTAATGTAGCAGCAAAGAGAAAAAAAGATAATATCACGCTTGGCAGCGGTCATGTGTATCTGACGACATATGCGGATACCATTCCCAGCTCACTGAATGCCCTCAAGTCCTATTGCATTGCAGATAATCTTTTGGGACACATCAAAGGCGGTGCTACTCTGGAGTATTCCGAGGAGACAACCGAAGAAAAGGATGACTTCGGTGTTGTCCGCAAAGTGGTCACAACCGATGAAACAGCCGTCTTAAAGATGGGCTTAATCACATGGAATGGTGA
>CAMWOX010000213.1 GCA_947175975.1 uncultured Ruminococcus sp. | reverse complement strand
GAATTGCACCATTCTTGGGGAAATCCTTAGCCGATTCCAGTAAATCCACAGCAGGCTGTAAGATCGTTCCGCCACGTCCTTTGACTTCTACTCTTCCTGCAATATCCTCAGGAGACAAATACCCCATGTCATAAGCATCTGCGTCACAGAACACAACCCGCACAAGTGGCACTTCTTTCGCCACAGAATAGCTCGCCGTAGCTCCTAAAGCCATTCCGATCAGTTTAGGACTCATAGAACCGGATGTATCAATGATGACAGCAAAAGTGCGGCTGTTTTCAGGAATTTCATCTGTAATCCAACCTGGACGTGGAATATCCGGTGTGCTACTTTGTCGTCTGCTTGGTCTGGCATATGTATGCTTTCTCTCAATCGGTCTGAAATACATATCAAACCATTTGGCAAGTTCTACATCCCAAGGAATGGGCGGTACAGAAAGTGCCTTGATTTCTTCAATAAGACTTGCCGGAATCAGTCCTCTTCCTGCATTCTGGTGATATTCCAGACCACTTCTCAACGCACTTTTACAGAAATCATCAAGGGATGTCGGCTGTATTTTAGATTCCGCATAACCTTTATCCATAATATCACCCAGACTATATCCCCGGAAAGTTTCCAGTTTGGCATTTTTTCGCAGATTTTTGATCAGAATATCATAAATTTCCTCAGCGGATTGATTCTGGAGCGTTTCATCATAGAGAAGTCCTCTGGACGGCATAGAACCGATCTGCATTTCTTTCAGCCAACTGTTTATCACATAATCGCAGGCAACATTCCATAAATACGGATCACGTCCCTGACAGCGTTCATGATGTTGCAGACCGGCATGTAAATATTCATGGGAAAGCACAAATTTCCATTCTTCGAAATTCAGTCCAGCAGAAGAATTGACATATATTTTACGCTCTGTGATGTCAATTGCGGCAATGGAAATATCTGTCGCCAGAGCCGATTCACTGCCAAATCCTACTTCCAGAATCTTGAAACCAGAGGCAAGTCCGCCAAGTAAGGGATAATGACTGATGAACCAATCTGCCGCTTTCTGCTGACGGCTCTTTCTGTCAATTTCTACACCGCTTGCCTGATTGATGACGCTGCGGACAGAATGGGCAACGGCATAGGCAAACTTTTCCGAATAAGTAGGATAGTTTCCACTGTAACGATAGCGAGGCATGCCGTTCCAGATCATATCACATTCAGACGGACGTGCTGTATTATAGAAATTTTTCTGAGGATTTATGTTTTTTTGCAGGAGTATGTCATAGAGTTTATGCTCATTTGAAGCGGTTGGCATATCATTCTGCATAGCATTTACAGGTGTTCCGAATTTTATATCCGCAAGAAATTTTGTAATATAAATATCACAAGCCATGTTCCATAGAGCTTTGTCACAGCTGACGATCCATTCTTTTTTACCGTCTTCTGATGTTCTGAAATATCCTGGCATTTTTTCTTCTTCAAAATGACCAAAGCAGAGATGCAACATGCAATGGGCAATCATGTATGCCCATTCGTTCGGAGAGAAACTTTCGTCCGGATTCAGCCTGATGTCTCCGCTTTCATAAACATAAGCCGCCGTACCTTTCGGACGAGTACCTTTTGGCATTGTATGAATATCAATTCTAAGCTTTCCGAAAAGCACATGATTTTCAATTATCATACAGCCATCCCGCATTTTCTGTTCATTCGGAGAAATTCTGACAGTATTTTTTCTTGCCATAGCATCACCTGTTTTTGTTGATCAAACGAGGCAGATCACGGATAATTTCAAGCATGAACCAATCCGGCAGTGCCTTGTTATCTTCGTCGGACACTACCATTTGTGCAATTTCAAGATTGATATGAGAAAGATCACGGATCATGGCTTTTGCACGGTGGACTAAATATTGTGTATTATGATCCAGCATATTTTTATCCTGCGGCAGTTCCATCAAGAGCCGTGACCGGAAATCCTGTGCGACAAAATAGAGTACATCCCGGTCAGATGGTGCGGACGGGAAACGTGCCTCGCCTTTTATGATTTTACTGAGAAGATTTTTATTTCCAAGATTTTTAATGAATGCCAGAAACTGCCCTGCATGATTTGCCGAGACAGAACCATATGTAAGCACCCTGAGAATGTTTTCCGGGACTTCTTTCTCTCCTGCCCCATACTCTTTCAGAGCATCGCTGAGCATATGCCATGACCGTGGTGTGGAATATGGTTCTTCCGTTTTCGGCGGTTCAGAAAAAAGATGAGACGGACGTTGGGTGATATAGTCAATCACCCAACTGTGAATTTTCTCCTGATAAGCCCAGTCCAGCCATTGCTCTGTGTTGGCGACAAGCTGGACATGAAACATTCTGTTGATCAGTGCAGTTGACATGGTTCTGACAATTGCTCCATCCTGAGAACGATTTCCTGCACCAATCACAACACTGCCATTCGGAAGATAATATTCTCCGATTCTACGCTCATGGATCAGACTATAAAAAGCTTTCTGTACTTCCTGAGAACAAGCATTCAGTTCATCCAGAAACAAAACATAAGGTTCTTTTCGGGCAATCATTTTAGGCGGCATAAAACAGGAGGTTTCCCCCTCAATTTTGGGAATCC
This sequence comes from uncultured Ruminococcus sp., assembly GCA_947175975.1. GTDB lineage: Bacteria > Bacillota > Clostridia > Oscillospirales > Ruminococcaceae > UBA3855. Next base: position 980 of record CAMWOX010000213.1, on the reverse strand, counting down.
CTATAATATCCTCTGGTGCAAGCTGACTGCCGAGAAGTGATACACACTCCATGCCGACATCATCCGCAAATTTCTGAACGAGTGCAGACTTCCCAATACCAGGAGCTCCCCAGATAAATACAGGTCGCTTAGGTGAAATATTGAGAAGTAAATCCGTTAATTCACTTTGTGTGATCGTAAATGGCAGATTCATAATTTACATCCTCCAAAAATAGCAAATTTTATGATTTTAGATCCGTTGGAGAAACATCTTCTGAGAGATACTGAAACCGGATCTGATGCATATGCAGACCACTTTGTGCAAAATATAATCTCACTGCATTGAATTTTGAAAACAATGGCACTTTTTTGGAGAATGCAACTGGCTTTCCATCCGTTCCATTCCAGGTAAACGTGCCGTTTGCAGTTCCCATTACAAACAGTGTCACAGGAATCTGTGCGAGCGTACCCTGTGTACTGGATGCTGTCATTGTTACCTGATACCAGCCTGTATTTTTTGTATTCAGCCCAAATGCATAGTTTGTATTCTTATCTGTACAGATCTGGGAAAGATCCAGTGTGAAATCTTCCGCAATATCATAGAAAATCACGGGTGTATCATCCGGATTTTCTTCTTCCGGACGATTGATAATTTCCACTGAAATCTCCTCACCTAGTAACCGCTTCATGGCATTGGTATGCATAATAAATTCACAGATATGGATTGCATTTCTCTGTAACTCTGCACGAGTCAGTGTTCCATCCGCAAGAGATGCAAGAATATTGTCTTCATGATTCACACAATCCGCACAGACCATATAGAGATCATTCTGTGCCTGGATCATAGAAGCGAAATCTTTTGTATTAGGAGCTGTTCCTCTGCGGTTCAGATCCGCCCACCAGTCAGTCATCACAATGCCATCAAATCCCCATTCATTTCTGAGAATTTCCGTACAGAGATCATAACTGCAAGCCGTCCAGAGACCATTGACAGCTCCGTA
>CAMWOX010000212.1 GCA_947175975.1 uncultured Ruminococcus sp. | reverse complement strand
GGATCACACGGTCAATCACAATGAAAGGCTTGGCAAATGACTTTTCCTCTTTGATTTTTCTCGCAAGCCGTCTGCGTTCTTCCATATTCAAAGCAAAATCGAGCAGAACAAGAGTGGTTTTCGATGTGGTATTACATGCCCGGAACTTGTCAAGAAGGCTGTTGCAGTCATATTTTCCATAAAGGCACAGCACTCTGAATCCTTCCTTCTCACTCTTAGAACCAAATGCCGGAATCGGATGTGCATAATTGACCTTTCCACGCTGTTTCCGGCAGTACACCTGATAGGCTTCCGTGTCGATACTGGTATCCAGCTGAATGGAAACTGGTTTGAAACCGAGCTGCAATAAAAGTTTTTCTAACTGCTCTTTACTGGTAGGACCGCCCTGAGGGATCCAGCCTTTAATGAGATTAGCACCGCCCTTTGTCTCCTTACGGGCATTATTCGTAAGATAGATCAGTGCTTTTTCCAGATCTTTCTTTCCGGAATACTCAAAAATCACATCCGCAATGGATTTACCAGCACCACGAACAGCACGGTAATTGGTCGCATGTTCATTGATAAATTCTGCAAAGTGATTGAACGGATCCAATGAATAATCCGCAACAGCATTCGTATCCCCTTTGAGAATACAGTTCATGATATATTCAGCGGCAGAATAATTCTGGTCATTGATTCTGTCTTCGATCATTTCTTTGCTGAATACACCAAAACGATATTGAGGATTACCTGCGATTTCGTCAAGCTGATGCAGTAAACTTTCGCCCTTTTTGGACGCATTAACAGAAATTTTGTTGCGGATTGTTTCAAGTAGCCTGTTGTAAAAGCCGTAATCGTTCGTAATATGAGTGATCCGGTACCAGCTATATGTGATTGCCAGGATTTCGTCTTTTTCGCCATTGACGTTAGAGAGTGTTCCATAGCTTTCACAAAGTTCCATCTCGTTGAAGAAATCCTGATACAGAGTCTCAAAACGCTGTTTTGCCTGTTTCAGGCATTCATTATATTGAGAAAGATCTTTGTGTCCTGTAATTTCTTCTAACTGCATCTCTTCTCCATAAGCCCGGATCAGTCTTGCACTGCGGAAATTATGCTTTGTCTCAAGATTGCTCATAATTTCAGACAGACGTTCGCTGAATGCCGGATGGGATGCAGAAGCATGTCGTTCAATTCTTTGCAGGATATTAAAATCAGGAATCCCACAAAATGTAGAATACGTTTCTGGAAGATAACTATCATCCAACAGAATATCTTCCCCTCTGAGAAAGTCTATAAAGAAATATTTTCTGGTTTTGCCTGTATAAGCACCATCCATTTTCTGAAGGAGTTCTGCGGCGGCTCTGTGAAGACTCTCTGTACCCCAGTCAAAGCCATTGTTTGCAATATCTTCTGTGCAGGACTGGATGATTTCCGAGAGTTCCTGCATCACTTGTGGAGCAATTGCATCATATTGTTCTTTTGCAAACACATGATCTGTATGAGAATACTCTGCTGCGGCAATCCAGTTGCAAATACAGGAAAGCACTCTCTGCATGTTCGTCTTAAGATTGGTGTTCCTGCTGCCAAGAATTTTTTCACGCTTGTTCTTGGATTTGCATTGCTTGGATTTATAAGAAAGCTCCCAGAAATAATTAATATATTCCTCTTCCTTTCGGGAGTCCAGGTTATCTATTGTAACAGATTTATTCGGACGGATAAATAATCTTGCTATTGTATCCCGTACAAACTGATACTGTTCAATGTCATTTGCTGCAACGATATCCAGACAGGTTCTGAGCGGACTTTCTGCACTGGTAAATATAAGTTCTCTTGTGATACGGGACTGGATATGTTTTTCTGGTATCTCATTACGCATATCAATTGTATTGCAGCAAGAAACTGCCTCTGCAATAATATCATGAATCGCCATGCTGTTTGTTTTATACCCAGCAAATGTGTCCATACTACAGCCGGTTTTCTCACGGAAAGATACCAGATCATTTATGAGATGCAACAGGGCAGGGAACTGCTCTAGATCATATTCTTTGGCAATCACAGAAAAGTCAGCAAAAGTATAATCCGGTGCAGAAGACGTGTGAAACAGTGCATACAGAGCAGAAGCTGCAAAAAGCTTTGGGGCAATCGCAGGGATGTGTTTCTTTGCCTCACTAAAAACAGTGATAATTTCCGTGCTGTTGTAGGCATCTTCCAGGAATGGACTGTTACATGCATATGCAAATGCTTTGTCCAGTATATGGATTGTCTGCCCTACATAGACAACATCTCCGCTGTCTGTTTGTCTTTGCAGTTCCGTATCGGCAGAAAGCTGTGCGGCAGTATGCAGATAAGTCAGAAGACAATACAGCTGATCCGGACGAAAACCAAGTGCCGTACGCAGAACTGTTGTGTCATCTATGCCAAGTGTTTTGAAATCATTGCGATCTGTATAAGAATCATAAGCTGTCTGGAGTGATTCATCCAATTCAAAGATAGCTGTGTCTGTCTCATCCTCTTCTTCGTCATAGATATCTTCACTGGATTGCGTATCTGTTTGCATCCTGTCAACCTGTTTCGCAGATAATTTTTCGAGCAGAGATTGCTTTCGATCGCTTGAGGCGGCAAGTCCGGTATAGTGTTCTGCTTCTTCAAAATCACCATTCTCAAAGTATAATTCAGCAAGTTCGATATAGATAAGTGTATCACGCTGCTGCCAGCGTTCTTTCATCTTGTTACGCTTCACGATATCGAGCCAGTCTAGAAGCTGACTAATCGCAGATGGATAGTCTTTCAAAAAGCGATAGCAGCGTGCCTTACTCGTAAGGTAGTGCAGCATTCTGCCATACTCAAATGGATCGCAGCATTCCATGAGATCATTTAATGCATTGACAGCATTTTCATAGTTGTGTACTTTCATGTAATACTGCTGTAGTGCTTCAAGCGTCTTGGGATTTTTAGTGGTTTTTGCGATGTATTTTTCCACAAAAGCTCTGAGTTCCTCTAGGTAACCCTGTTCATTATCCTCATCTAATTTAGACAATGTCAGGTAGCACATAATGATCTGTGCGAATGCAACCTCCCAGTCTTCACTATCCAGATACTTCCGGTAAATCTCTAACGCACCGGAATAGTCTTTTTTTGTGAAGAGAATATTTGCACCACTCATGGTATTATAAACAGCTGGTGACTTTACCGGTGTTACTGGTATTTTAGGCTGCTCTGCACCTCTCTTTACGGAGACAGCAACATATTTTCCTGCACGTTTTGTTAACATGAATTTTACAGCAATCGGATCAAAGATTTTGGAATCGATCTTCTTAACCTGATTTTTCAGAGAAATATCTGTAATATCTTTCAGATCAAAAGGATATTTCTCTCCGTTTTCTGTTTCAACAATACCCTTATCTTCATAAAATTTATAAGCAACAATCTTCCCTTGATATTCTTCATTGTTTTTTTCAGGAGCGGGCGGTTCAGAAACCTTGCCAAGATGTTCTATAATTATTTTTGCAATTGACTGTTCCGGATTGGACAAGCCTGTTTGATGCAATGTAAGTGTCATGTCTTCCAGCAGGTGGATAGTATCTTCTGAGCCAGCGTGCTTTTGTACTTATTCTATTGCGG
>CAMWOX010000211.1 GCA_947175975.1 uncultured Ruminococcus sp. | reverse complement strand
TGGTCTCGTGGGGTGGGAGTTGTGTATAAGAGAAAGTTATGGATTGGATCGGGACTATGACAACCGAGAAGTTTTTACATCGGCTTGTGTAGTGGAACTGGCTGGTATCTTTGTCATGCTTCTGTTTTCACCAGTATTATATCTGCTGCCCTATGCGAATGGCTATGTGCCGATGCTGCTGCTATATATTCTGGCATCTTCGTTCCGGCAGCTAAATTCTCAGTTTGTCCGGGCAAGAGGGCTTGTCAGATTATTCGCACTGGATGGTATTCTTGCAACACTGTCATTGTTTGTATTTAATATTCTGTTTATTTCTGTTCTGCATCTGGGCGTGACAGGATTCATGATGGCAGTATTTCTTTCGGATTTCTGTTCCGGGATGTTTCTGTGGATTGTCGCAAGATTGGGAAATTTCTTTGACCTGCGCTATTATAATCCGCACATGACAAAAATGATGTTAAGATTTTCAATCCCGATGATTCCGACGGCTGTCCTCTGGATTATCACAGGCTTTTCAGACAGATTATTTGTCCGCTATATGACAGATTTTTCCTTGAGTATGGATGTCGGAGATATTGCCGCAGGGATCTATGATGCTGCGTCCAAAGTGCCGAATTTAATTTCTATGGTATCTACGATTTTTTTTCAGGCATGGAATATGTCAGCCATCACCGAGAATGACACTGCCGATAGAAGTATTTTCTATTACCGGATCTTTTCGGCATATCAGTCTATCATGTTCCTGGGCGCAGGTTTCATGATTGCATTGGTCAAACCATTGTCAGCAATCCTGATTGATTCCAGTACAGATCCGGCATATGCCAGAGCTTATGAATTTACACCGATATTAATTATTGGTGTTCTCATGATGAGTCTGAATCAGTTTCTGAGTAGTATCTATACTGCAACCAAGAAAACCACACACAGTTTCTGGACGAGTTTAATTGCCGCCTGTGTGAATCTGGTATTGAATGTGATTCTGATTTATCTGTGGGGTGTTCATGGCGCAGTGATTGCGACATTCATGAGTTATTTCGTATGCTATTTAGTCCGGATTGTCGATACACGAAAATTGATTTATTTCAAAGTCTATCATGGCAGATTTGTACTGAATCTGGCTGTCTTATTTCTCATGAGCATTCTGGCAATTAAAGAACCTGCCGGGACGATCTCGATTCAGGTGTCCTGCCTGATCTTCCTAGTGCTTTTTAATTCCAGTGCGATTCTTCAGACCGTGAAAAAATTATTAAGGCGATAATATCCAAATCCAGAAAGGAGTTTTTTGAATGGCAACACCACATTTACAGGGACAGAAAGGCGATTATGCCGAAATTGTTCTCATGCCCGGCGATCCGTTAAGAGCTGAATTTATTGCTCAGAATTATCTCGAAAATGTCAGATGCGTGAATACAATCCGCAATATGCTCGGATTTACAGGCACCTATCAGGGCATTCCGGTTTCTGTTCAGGGAAGCGGCATGGGTCAGCCCTCGATCGGGATCTATTCTTATGAATTATACCATTTTTTTGATGTGAAAAGCATTATCCGGATTGGCACAGCAGGCGGCATTGCACCGGAAGTCAAGCTCCGGGATGTGATTCTGGGACAGGCGGCATGTACAAATTCCAATTTTGCGATGCAGTATCAGCTACCCGGTACGTATGCACCGATTGCATCATTCCGGTTATTGAGAGCCGCCGCAGAAACAGCAGAAGCCTTAAATTTATCCGTCCGGACAGGAAATTTATTCTCCAGCGACACATTTTATGATGATGCAGAATCTCTTGAAAAATGGTCAAAAATGCATGTTCTGGGAATTGAAATGGAATCCGCTGCACTCTACATGAACGCCGCAAGAGCCGGCGCAGAGGCATTGTGTATCTGTACGGTTTCCGACTGTCCGCTCCGCCGTGAATCCACCAGTGCAGAGGAACGTCAGACAGGCTTCAGAGATATGATGCATCTTGCACTGGAAACAGTCAAAAAATTATCTGAATAAATAAAAATTTAAGAATGTTTTAAGCTTCATCGTTTATGATAAAAACCAGATTAGGAAATTTCCTTTATTTTCTTGATTTCGAATAAATTTTCTAATTAATTCCCCCATTAAAATTATCTGTTTTTATCTTGAAACGATGCCGCACATGGCATCGTCATTTTTTTCAAATCAGAAAGGAAAATACATTATGAAGTCAGAATTAATTGACAGGATCAATCAACTTGCCAAAAAAGCAAAATCCGAGGGACTCACACCAGAAGAACTCGAAGAACAGAAACAGCTCCGGGATCAGTACCGGCTTGCATTTCGGCGTAATTTAACTAATCAACTGGAACATACTTATATTATGGATGAAAAAGGCAACAAGCGCAAGTTAGGCAAATCCTGAAATAGAAAAATCCGTCAGATCTTTTCTGACGGTTTTTTAATTTATTTATTTTTATTAATGAAAACATTCGATGACATCCACATCTTCCACAACAGCAACTTCCTGATGGCAGACATGTTCCGGGATCGCATATTCCGCCGGCGGTGCGATTTCCTGAATGTCCGGGATTTCTGGAACTTCCGGGATTGCCGGGATTGGTGGGGATTCTACAAAAGTCACTTCCCGAATTGCATCATTTGCCAGATAGGCAGAGCCTGCGACGGCAACTTCTTCCGCCTCTTCCTGTACAATAATAGTATCTGTAACCTGTGCCTCTTTCAGCTCCACAACGCTTGCGACGGATGTCGGATTCTTACCGGCATGCCGTTCCATGAAATTTTCTGTCCAGGTTGCAATTTCTGTAAAATTCGCAAGAACACTCACCAGTACCAGCACTTTACCGCCGGTTGCAATCAGATATTCTTTTGTGGATTTTCTGTTCTTTTTCTTTAGATTCACCATAATTTACCACTCCTTGAGATTCCACAATTCTAATAATCTTATTATACAATAATAACTGGATTTTGTCAAGTAAGATTTTTACAAAATTCTGACATTTCCATAATCATTAATTAATATTGTTTATTATACTCAAGTTCAGTAGGGAGATTATTCCAAAGTTCTGTTCTTGTTTTATTTTTTCTTAGTTTTTCCAATATTTTTTTATCAGGGTCGGGATATATGATAAAGCCATCTATTTCGCCCATTTCCGGACGTATTGGAAAAGCAAGTTGTTCTTTTTCTATTGAAAACTGTGCATGTATACCAGTTTTATTTCCTCTTGCGTCAAGTCTTATCCATTTTTGGTAGTCTTTTATGTATACACCATTTAGACCATGATATATTAAAATAGGAGCTATTTTATCATCTAAAATTAATTTTTGATAACAAAAACCCGTTGGAACAGATTTACAACGTAATAGAGCAGACAATAAATGTGATTTCGCAAAACAAATTCCATGGCTAGACTTTAGCACTTCTGAAGCAGTGCATGTAATAACATCTTCATTAATATCTGCTGAATGTGAAATATTATCTCTTACAAATTCATAAGCTAATTTAATAAAATTAAGCTCATTATTTGCCTTTCGAAATAATATATTAGCCAATTCTAAAATAGATTCATCTTCATAATCAATCACATCATCATGTTTTAAATAATCATCAATTTTATTTGAGTACAAAATAATATTC
>CAMWOX010000210.1 GCA_947175975.1 uncultured Ruminococcus sp. | reverse complement strand
TGATGAAGATGAATAAACAAGAGGTGAATTTTTTATGACAGCAGAAGAAAAAATTAAAATTGCCGTGAAAGCATTGGATGCCAAACGTGCAGAAGACATCCGGGTGCTGAAAGTAACAGATCTGACAATCCTGGGCGATTATTTTATTATCGCAAACGGCAACAGTACCACGCATACAAAAACACTTGCAGAAGAAGCAGAATTTCAGCTTTCTCAGCATGGTGTAGAACCACATCACACAGAGGGCATGAATGGCTCTAACTGGTATATCCTGGATTACACAGATGTGATTATTCATGTATTCTATCAGGAAACCAGAGAATTTTACAGGCTCGAACAGCTCTGGGCTGATGCCGAACAGGTAGATATTTCTGAGTGGATCACGGAAGAATAAATTAATTTTGAAAGAAGGTTTTTTCATGGCGAATTATGATTATTCCAGAATCGAGAAGAAATGGCAGAAATACTGGGATGAACACCAGACATTCAAGGCAGGCACGGATTACTCCAAGCCGAAATTCTATGCACTGGTAGAATTTCCCTATCCGTCCGGTCAGGGACTGCATATCGGTCATCCAAGACCATATACGGCAATGGATATTGTTGCAAGAAAACGCCGTCTGGAGGGCTATAATGTGTTATTCCCTATGGGATGGGATGCATTTGGTCTGCCGACAGAAAATTTTGCGATCAAGAATAAAATCCATCCGGCGATTGTCACAGAGAATAATGTCAAGCGTTTCAAGGAACAGTTAAAATCGCTGGGATTGAGTTTTGACTGGAATCGAGAAATCAATACGACAGATCCGGATTATTTCAAATGGACACAATGGATTTTTATCCAGTTATTCAAAAAGGGACTGGCTTATAAAAAAGAAATGGCTGTAAACTGGTGTACTTCCTGTAAGGTAGTTTTAGCCAATGAGGAAGTTGTCGGCGGATGCTGTGAACGCTGCGGCGGTGAAGTCATCCGGAAAGTCAAAAGTCAGTGGATGCTGAAAATTACAGAATATGCACAGAAATTGATTGATGATCTGACGGAAGTCAATTATCTGGATAAGATCAAGACAACACAGATTAACTGGATCGGACGTTCTGAGGGTGCAGAAGTAGATTTTGATACCACTGCCGGGGATGTTCTCACGGTTTATACCACAAGACCGGATACACTCTTCGGAGCAACGTACATGGTAATTGCTCCGGAACATCCTGTACTGAAAAAGTGGGCGGATCGTCTGACAAATCCGGATGAGATCCGGGCTTATCAGGAACTGGCTGCGAAAAAATCTGATTTTGACAGAACAGAAATGAATAAAGATAAGACAGGTGTAAAATTACAGGGTGTTTCTGCCCTTAATCCGGTAAATGGTAAGGAAATTCCGATCTTTATTTCGGATTATGTTCTCATGAGCTATGGCACAGGTGCAATCATGGCTGTTCCGGCACATGATGACAGAGACTGGGAATTTGCAAAAGTATTCGGCATTGAAATGATTGAAGTTGTCGCAGGCGGTAATATTCAGGAATGTGCATTCACAGACTGTGCAACGGGTGTGATGGTCAATTCCGGATTCCTGACAGGTCTGAGCGTAGAAGATGCCAAGATCAAAATAAAGGACTGGCTGGAAGAGACCGGCAAAGGTCACAGAAAAGTCAATTACAAGCTTCGTGATTGGGTATTCAGCCGTCAGAGATACTGGGGCGAACCAATTCCGCTTGTGAACTGCGAAAAATGCGGCTGGGTTGCTATCCCGGAAGAAGAACTCCCGCTCCGTCTCCCGGAAGTAGAAAGCTACATGCCAACAGATAATGGCGAGTCTCCATTGTCCACGCTTGAAAGCTTTATCCATACAACATGTCCTTGCTGTGGCGGATCTGCCAAGCGTGAAACGGATACTATGCCGCAGTGGGCTGGCTCTTCTTGGTATTTCCTGCGATACTGCGATGCACATAATGATAAAGAATTAGCATCTAGAGAAGCCCTGGAATACTGGATGCCGGTTGACTGGTACAATGGTGGTATGGAACATACTACACTGCATCTGTTATATTCTAGATTCTGGAATAAATTTTTGTATGATATTGGTTCTGTTCCTTGTAAAGAGCCATATATGCGTCGTACTTCTCATGGTATGGTTCTGGGCGAGGATGGACAGAAAATGTCCAAATCCCGTGGCAATGTTATCAATCCGGATGATGTTGTGCGTCAGTACGGTGCAGATACGCTTAGATTATACGAAATGTTCATCGGCGATTTCGAGAAGACAGCTCCCTGGAGTCCTTCCAGTATCAAGGGCTGCAAGCGATTCCTGGATAGAGTATGGGCTTTACAGGATATTCTCGTGGATGGGAATGCTTACCGTCCGGAGATGATTTCTCTGTTCCATAAGACGATTAAGAAAGTCACAGAAGATATTGAAGCACTGAAATTCAATACAGCAATTGCCGCTATGATGTCTCTTGTCAATGAAATCTACGCTATGGGCAGTGTGACTAGGGCGGAATATAAAACGTTCCTGATTCTGCTGAATCCGTTTGCACCACACATGACAGAAGAAATTTATGAGATCTGCAATTTCGGCGGTGTGCTGAATCAGCAGAGCTGGGCTAGCTATGACGAGTCTCTCTGTATCGATCAGACAGTTGAGATTGTTGTCCAGGTCAATGGCAAGCTCAAAACAAAATTAAACATTCCTGTTGATGCAGAGAAAGATGCTGTTCTGGCACAGGCTCTTGCAGATCCGAAAATTCAGGAAGCTGTTGCTGGAAAGAATCTGATCAAGCAAATTTATGTACAAAATAAACTGGTCAATTTTGTAGCAAAATAACAAAAATCAGATCTTTCAAAAAATACGCAAAATTACTATTGACAAATCCGGATGGACATGTTATAATAATAGTAGTCTAATCTAGATTTTAAAATGAATGATTATGATTGCATTGGTTGATGACTGATACTCACAGGAGTATTTAGTATACTATCCGGTTTTTTACCGGATAGAACCTCTAGCAAAGGGAGGGAATAGTAAATGGCAGAAGTACGTGTTGGTAAAAACGAGTCTCTGGATACGGCTTTAAAGCGTTTTAAGAGATCTTGTGCCAAGGACGGCGTAATTGCTGAAGTGCGTAGAAGAGAGCACTATGAGAAGCCTTCGGTGAAACGCAAGAAGAAGTCCGAGGCAGCTCGCAAGCGCAAGTATTAAGACTGTGGAATGCAGGGGTGTGCTGTGACTGGCACGCTCCTGTTTTTTCGGGTGAACGGAGGAATGGTTTTGTTTCGGGCTACGACTGCTGCTCGTTCCGTGTGTGATATTACACCGGAATTATTACAAAAAATGGGTGTGAAAGGCTTGCTTCTGGATATTGATAATACGCTCACAACACATGATAATCCCGTTCCGGCGGATGGTGTTCTCAGTTGGATTGCTTCCATCAAAGCAGCAGGTATCCAGATGCGGCTTGTTTCCAATAATCATCCCCCACGGGTTGAACCGTTTGCAGAACTGCTGGGAATTTCTTGTGTCTGTGAAAGTAAAAAGCCGTTATCCAAAGGGTTTACACAGGCGATGCAGGAAATGCGGCTTTCCAAGGATGTACTCTGTGTGATCGGTGACCAGATCTATACGGATATTCTTGGTG
>CAMWOX010000209.1 GCA_947175975.1 uncultured Ruminococcus sp. | reverse complement strand
GTCCTGTTCTGAATGCGATTTTTTCCAACTTCTGATATATGCCATCCGGTAATTTTTCAGCCGCAGCATTAGAAGTCCCATTGCTTTGATCTGCCTGTCATTATTCATTCCATCATAAGTAATAAATTCGAGTCCCAACTCATCAAGAAATTCCAGAAGAATCAGCGAAGTACTGCCGTTTTTTTCTTGATTTTTCATATCTGCGTTCAGAAACACCATCAATAGTGCGACAATTGTCTCAAAAATAGCATCTGCTGAAATTTTGTGATTCTCCAGGAATTTCGAAAGATAACCCTTTGACAGAGAAAATCCCAGACAACTATTAATAATTTCCACTTCGTAATCTTTGATTTGTCTGTCACTGTCCGTCATATACAGCATGAATTTCATCACTGCAAACTGTGCATAATCACGAATTGGCATATTAACGCCTTTGACCCGCAGTCCCTGTTTTTCATACTGCGTACTGAGCGTATAAATATATTGTAAAGTATCATTTCTGGAACGTTTCAAAATCGCTCAGCTCCTTTTATTTTATGCTTATTTTGCGCCTTTTCTCTGAATTACTGCGCCAGCTGTTTTAAAAAGCAAAGAAATATCCATTCTGAAACTTCTGGTCTTTATGTAGCGTATATCACTTTCCACCCACTTGTCAAATTCCATATCACTTCTGCCCTCAGTCTGACAGATACAAGAAAGCCCACCTTTGACAAGCAGTCTGTCCATCTGTTCTGGTGTATACAACACAACTTCACGTGGAAGCGGTGGTCTGGGACCAATCAGTGACATATCACCCCGGAGAACATTCCAGAACTGCGGCAGTTCATCAATGGAAGTTTTACGGATAAATTTTCCTATTTTAGTAATTCTGGGATCATTCTCACTCTTGAAAGCAATCCCGTCACTTTGGTTCTCTCTCTGGACTTCTGCAAACTTTTTCTCGGCATCCATACACATCGAACGTAGCTTGTACATCCGGAACGGTCTGCCGTCTTCTGTAAGCCGAATTTGTGAAAAAATAGGATTGCCCTTATCTTCAAGACAAATCAGCAGGATAATAATACCCATAGGAACTGGCAGAAGCAACAGTACGATCAATGACACTAAAATATCAAATATTCTCTTGGAAGCCAGATAAACTTTTCCACCTGCCGGCTTGACAGAACTATATTGCAGTGTCTCATGGACACCGGCAGACAATAGCTGCAATGCATTTTCATCAAATTCTAAAATCGGATATTCTGTGACAGACTGATTGGTTTTTTGAAGCGACTGGAGTGCGGCCTCTGTAATATCTTCTTCGGAAAGACGCAAATTTATATGATCTGCATTCGGCATAAATTTTTAACACTCCTCTGACCCGATAATTCAATCATGCATTTTTCTGACCATAATTAGTATAACATCAAATCAGAAAACTGTCAAGTAGTTTTCCGGATTTTCAGAAAGAGCCTGCGTAATATCCTTACCACGCAAGCTCTGACGGATCAATCTGTATCAGACACACAAACAATAAAGCCATCTGTATTATTACCGGAAATTGTGTAATTTTTATTCTCATCAACAGAAATTCTTGTTGTGCCAAGACTGTTTGCAGGTGCATAGTAAATTTCCAGATGCATTGGCTCATAAAAATAGCTTTTCTCTATTGTATAGGAACGCAGTGCCTCCAGATATGTATGCAGATCCATTGTATTATCATGCATCACGGCGGCATGTTCCTTGCCGACATAACGAAGATGATAAGGTGCAGGAGAAATGCCGCTCTGACTTTGATTTATTGTTGTATAGCTGAAAACAAATCCAAACTGATAGGCATTTTCCAGAAGCCAGCCGTTATTGTTGTCGGTAATGTGAGAAATACTGCCGTCATCATTGAGAAATGCAAGATCCAGACAATAGCCTGTTGCACGGTCAGGCAAAAACTCCGGATACAGACTTCCAGGAGTATTATAGACTTCTGTCGTGCTGTAAATCAGAAAATCGGCTCTTCCGCTGAATAAATAATAGGCTTCTGCCATTTCATTCATAGCCTCTACAACAGGACTCTGTACTTGCAGTGTCATATCCTTGAGCCGATAATAATCATTCTTATTTTCAAATCCTGTGAGTGTATTCACATTCCCTGTGAAAGGATGTACAGCATCAATTTGAAGCAGTGTACCTGTATGAATACTTTCAGCAGTTTTGTGAATGACATGATACTCGCCGAATATGTCTATTCCTGCCGTCCGAATTTTCAGATCACCAGAATCGGGATTAGAACGATCCGAATCTTCTGTATCCCGGAATGGATCTTCTGGAATATCAGTCGGCATTTCGGAATCAGGACGATCATCGATAACATATATCACCTGATTTGCACTGCTGAAAAGACGGCACACAGCATCTATCCCCCAGATTCCTACCAGAACCAACAGGCAAATGATCACTGTTGCCAGGGTGATACACTGTTGTAGTTGGTCTCGCCTTCTCATAGTGCGTTCTCCTTGTCCGCAATGTTATGCGGCTGGTGTCTCCTGCATGTCAGCGATTGTCTCAGAGGAATCTTCTGTTTCTCCCATCGGATAAGTCCCGGTTATCGTACCATACAGCTTGAACGCATCATAAACAGGCTCATACTTGCCGATTCCCTTGGAAGTCACTGCAATATAGCAGTGTCCGTCTGGTGTCTGTGCGTAACTTGCAAGGCACTGCCCTGCTTCGTCTGTATAACCTGTTTTACCGCCCAAAATAGTAATCCCCTGCACTTCTGTTCCGGTCATCTTATTAAACATTGAATCATAGAGTACAATGCCATCCGGATGTTGTTCTGTAGAAGTGGTAGTATAAGTATATGTGGATATCACTTTTTTACAAAGTTCATTCTGAAGACAATATTCCAGGATGATAGCAATATCTGTAGGTGTGCTGTAATGATTCTCATCATGCAGACCACTTGCGTTCATGAAATGGGTGTTGTGCAACCCCAGCTCTTGCACTTTTTCATTCATAAGTTTGACAAACGCTTCTTCTGAACCGGCTGTATAAACCGCAAGTCCGGTTGTGGCATCCGCACCGGAAGGCAGTGCCGCACCATAAAGCATATCCACAATGGAACATTCTTCACCGGCAGAAAAACCAGCCATAGAAGCATTCTGTGCATACAAATCACCAAGAATCTCCTCTGTCATTGTAAATTTATCCTCAAAATTTTCTGTGTGTTCAATTGCAACAATCAGCGTCATAAGCTTGGTCATAGAAGCGGGATAGATCTTAGATTCTCCGTCCTTCTGTGCAAGTACTTTGTGATTATCATAGTCAACAAGAATCGCATATTGAGAGCCAATTCCACTGTCTAATTTTATCGTGTCAACATCATAAGATGGATAAACAGCCAGTAAAGGCGGCTCTGTTGGCGGTTCTGTGGTAGGTTCTTCCGTAGTAGGGGGTTCTGTAAGTTCCGTTTCCAGAGTCAAATTCGAATCCTGAGAGTTTTTTTCTTTCTCATCAACAGGAGAAAGCAATAAATGAACAATACCATAGACTCCCAACATGGTAACCAGGAACATAAAAAATATAATCAATGCACCAACCGCTGAAATTTTGCGGCGGTGTTTTTTCTTAGGTGCTTTCTGCACAAGACTCGCCTCCTAGATAACAAAAAATAAGAT
>CAMWOX010000208.1 GCA_947175975.1 uncultured Ruminococcus sp. | reverse complement strand
TAGCTGGTATAGGCACGCTTGCTTGCCGTGGTTGCCAACGCAAGCGTTGCCGCCAGAAACACAATCAGCACCATCATGACAGAAACGACCGTGAACAACACCGTGCCTTTTAATCTTTTTGGAGTTGTTTTCTCCATCTTCCTGACCACCTTTCTGTTGTCTCTATTGTCTTCATTCACAAAAATTGCGGGATCAGCTAAAATCCGGTTCGTCAATCGGCTTTGCGTTGTAGAATGTGAGACTCAGTGTGAGTTCACTTTTGCCATCGCCATTATCCGTGACTTCATGCTGTGTAGTGGTGACATTTCCCTCAGCATCTGTGGATTCGACAGTTTCCATACGGGTCTGTCCCTCGCCGAATTTGTAATCCACAATTTCGATGGCTGTCACAAGAATTGCATTTTCGTCTTCTTTCACTTTATCCAGGAACAATGCCAGATTTTCTCTTGAACCTCTTACAGTCAGATCGAGTGTATTAGTCATAACTTCTGCAGTTTCTTTCTGAGAAAGCGCATTGCTTTCTTTGAGCAGATCAGACACCTGCTGTGCATATTTGCCGTTGATATCGGCATTTTCCAACAGAGAGTATGTCAGTACATCGGGTGTATAATAGTAATACTCCAGTGTCTGAGAGCCAATACCGCTTGTTGTAAAACTGGAAACTTCCAGCTCACACTCATCAATCATGGGCTGTACATACTGATCCAGAATGTAATTTGCTTTTAGATTATCAAATGTGTCATTCACAGGCTCAAACACACTGTTCACAAAGATCTCTGCTGTTTTCTTGGCTTCACTGGCTTCTCTCTTGATACCGTCTTCCAGGGTAGGGATCTGCTGTAATTTTGCATCAATGCCCTCCCACTCAGTCTTAGTTGCTTCATAAACATCTCTGTCAGCCACAAGTGTGTTATACTTCGGACGGATCAGTGCAAAAAATCCGACTGCCAGAATAATAATTGCAGTCATAATGACAAGAATCATCTTGTCTCTGTAACTCATTTCACGCATCATGATGTAAAATACCCCCCTTTATTCAGCAGCCGGCGCATCGTCTGCCGTTGTTTCTTCTGGAACAGTTTCTTCTACAATTTCAGGAAGTTCATTCGGCAACATAGTCAATGTCAGCTCGAACGAAACTGTCTTCTTCTCATCATTGGGATTTTCCTGACTGGAAGATGCTGTAACCATATAACTGTCATATTGCACAGAAGAGAACATGCGGTTATCTTTTTCAGATGCCTCTTCACCATAAGTCTCATAGAGATACTGCACCAGATTAGACGGATATTTCTGCGTGAACTCTTCGGATGTTTCAATTATCACAGGAACAACCAGTACACCATCTTCATAAGAGACAGAAATTGTTGGACTTTCGCTTGTACCATCCGTTTGACTCATCACTGTCTCAACCGCTTCATCAATTGCATCATAGACAGTAATATCCACAACAGGCTGTGTCTTATAAGCATCACTGGCACTATTGATATTATCTGCATATGTACGGACAACATCTTTCATCACTTGCAAATCTTCATAATGCTGAAGTTTGGCAGCCGTTTCCGGAGAGTTAATATCATCACGGAGTTTCTCAGTATCTTTTTTGTAATTACCATCCATCACAGCAAGTACAGCAAAGGCAGCAGCAACCACAACAACACTCAGACCAATACCGATACCAGCAATCACAGCGAATGAGCCATTATCCTGTACTTTTCCGGCAACGCCCTGTGCAGCAATATCCGTTTCCAGCAGATTGATGTATTCTGTGAGTTTGTCACGCTTGAACATAGCACCGATTGCATTGGCATAGATGGAGAACTCAAGATTCTGATTACCATGGATCTGCGGCGGTGCAATGAGTTTGCTGGTTGTAATTTCATCTCTTTTGAGGACTTCTTCCAGCCTGCCATAGAGATCCGGAGAAGCATTCAGATCGCCGTAAAATACGACATTATAAATTTCCTCTGAGCCACGGATTCTGGCAAATTGCAGCATACGGCTGATATTTTCATTGACTGCTTCGTAAACATAATCATCCGGATTATCATAGTCTTCCGGATCAATCGGTGCAAAACGGGAGAAAGAGAGTTCGCTCTCTTCGTACAGATTCAGGCTGATAAAATTCTGGTCGATCTGTACAGCCAGGAGCGGCATTTTTGCCTTGTTCTTGGCATCCGCAAGCAGCACTTTTGTGATGGCATTACAGCCAATCATCACGGACTTGAGTGTAATGCCCAACATACGGAAAATACTTCTGTAACTGTCAATGACATCACGGGGACATGCAGTTGCAAGAATCTTCTGCATTTTCTCACCATTGGAATCCACCTCCGGATCACCAACGATTGTATAACCAACTGAGTAAGAATCGTCAATATTCAGCTGATTGTTGAGTTCCAGACGAACGCTTTTCATAAATTCCGATTCTTTCGGATTTGGAGGGATCATGAGTTCTTTAAAGACTGTCTGATTGGAAGAAATCGAAATAATCGCCTCTTTATCGGCAATACCAGCTGCTTTAAATGTCTGGGTGATTTTCGCAGCAACACGGTTGGAATCATTCACATGACCATTTGTAATCACAGCTTCATCGAGTTCGATCTCTGCTGCATTGGTAATTCGGATTTTGCCGCTGCTTTCCGTACCCTTGATGATACGGATACTTCTGTCGGTAATATCAAATGAAAGCATTTATGTTTCCACCTCTCTTGAATAATAATTTAGAATTATGCGGCGATGGCATCGAAAGAGCCATAGAGTGCCGGGAAGATAGATGCAAGCAGCAAACCTACTGCAACACCCATGATGATAATCATAACAGGTTCGAGCATTCCGACCAGACGACCAACGGCGGAGTCTGCTTCTTCGTCGTAGTAATCCGCAGTTTTGCTCAGGATGGTATCCAGCGCACCGGCTTCTTCACCGACATAGATAATAGAGCAGAACATAGAGTCAAAAATTTCAGTTCTCTGAATTGCCGCAGAGAGTGTTTCACCCTGTTTTACCTCATCAATTACATTCTCAAAACATTCACTGATATAGAGATTTCCCAGAATATCAGAAGATCTTCTCAGGCAGTCTACCATAGGAATACCAGAAGAATAGAGAGAAGAGAGCGTACTTGCGAAACGTGCCGTGTAGACTTTCACAACAAGCGGCCCGAAACCCGGTCCTTTAATAATGAGCTTATCCCATTTGAGACGGCTGCTCGGAATTTTCATAATATACATGAAAGCAAAGATCAGACCAATTATAATGGCAACATAGACATACCAGTAACTCACAAGAGAATCACTGAAACCCATCATAACTTTGGTGAGTGCAGGCATATCATCTGGATCTTCATACATACCTGCAAATGTCGGCATGATGAAAGCAAACATAAAGATAACAATGACAATACAAAGCACACCTAAGATAATCGGGTAAGTAATTGCACCCTTGATTGTGTTGTTCATCTTATTCTGTTTCTGGTAATAATCCGACAAATCCTGTGAAATTGTGTCCAGTGAACCGGAAGTTTCACCAGCTGCAACCATGGAAATCATAAATTCCGGAAAGACACCTCTGTACTGGGAAAGCGAATCAGAGAACGACTCACCTTTCTGGACGTTTTCATAGACACTCTGCCAGAGTTCTTTTGCGTCCTCGGTCGGCTGTTCTTTGC
>CAMWOX010000207.1 GCA_947175975.1 uncultured Ruminococcus sp. | reverse complement strand
GAACAGAGAGGCTACACAGTCAGACTTGTGGATTTTATTCATCCGGAAAAGTCTTGTCATTACAACCCGCTCAAAAATATTCATTCGACACAGGATATTTTAAAAACTTCTGCTGTCATTGTCAATGAACGTGCTGCCCACGGTACAACAGCAGACCCATTATGGGACTCCATGACAACAATGCTGATCTCAGCCATTATTGCCTACATGATTGAGACGGATTATCAGCCCTGCAATTTCAGCAGTATTCTGAAACTTGTCCGTGAGGGAAACCGCAACGTTGAGGGTTCGAAAAAATCCAATCTTGCCAGAAGATTCCAGGAACTCAAGCAGAAAAATCCGGATAGCTGGGCATGTTCTCAGTTTGAGAATATCAATCAGGCACCCTATAAGACATATGACACAATCCGGTCAACACTTGCGGCAAAGTTTGCAAAATTTGATACACAGGAGCTGCAAACCCTGATGAGTCAGAATGAACTTGACTTCATCGAAATCGGCACAAGTAAAACAGCTGTTTTTGTTACTGTTAGTGATACAGATCGTTCTATGGACAGTCTGGTCAATATTTTCTTCACACAAGCAATGCAGCAGTTATGTGAATATGCAGACACAGAATGTAAAAATTATAAACTTCCCGTTCCGGTTCGGTTTATTCTGGATGACTTTGCAACGAACTGCAAAATTGAAGAATTTCCGAGGATGATTTCTTCGATCCGGTCAAGACAGATCTCTGTTATGCTGATGATTCAGGCAGAATCACAGCTGAAACAAGGTTATGGCAAGGATGCCGGAACGATTATTTCCAACTGTGACACTTATATGTATCTCGGCGGAAATGATCTGGAAACAGCAGAGACAGTCAGTCAGCGTTGCAACAAGCCGCTAAGTCAGATTCTGTACATGCCAGTTGGAAACTGCTGGATATTCCGGAGAGGTTCTCAGCCTGTCTATTCCAGAATGCTGGAGCTGAGACCACTTTCTGATAATGGATTATCAGCAGAATATCCGGAAGAACTTGCCATGTAAGTTTATCGCCGTTTATTACAGCTCCAGCTGTAGATTTCCTTGCTTTCTTTTTTTAATTTCTCCTGTTCGATGCTTTGCCCGAAATTTTTTTTACGCAGCAGTTCCACAGCATGTTCCAGGAATTCAATATCTTCATCTGTCAGATCTGTTACATCAATGACCTGTTTTTTGTGTTCCATGCCAAGAAGATAATCTGTTGTCACGTGAAAAACATTTGCGAGCTTGATGAGAATCTCAGGGGATGGGTAACGCAGAGACTGCTCATAGTAGCTTACAGTTGCTTTCGACAGCCATAATTTATCAGCGAGCTGTTTCTGCGTCATGCCTGCTTTTTTGCGGAGCTTCCTGAGAGTTGATCCAAAATTCACCATAGTAATACCTGCTTTCTTGTAGTTTATTATTCTATTCTATTTTATCACAAAATGATATAACTATTTCAAGAAATTAAATATTGTGCTAGTTTATTTTTAGAAATTGCTAAATTCATCATGAAAACGTGAAAGAATCTTGTCAAATAAAACTATTTTTAGAATTTTAGTATTAATTTGGTTGACATTTTCCAGAATCTCTGTTATAATAAGTTATCAAATTTATATCTGCTGCAATAAGCAGAGAAAGGAGTTTTTTATGAAAATCACATACGAACAACTGCCGGAGGCAGCAAAAAAAGCATATCTCAAAGCAGACAAGTCCAGAAAGAAAACACTGTTTCTGTGTATTGCAGTCACAGTATTGCTTTTGATTATGTTTGTGAAAGTTTTTGAAGGATCTGCTCTTTTAGAAAGTATTTTCAGTGCATTTCTCGTTGGATCTATGCTGCAAGGACTCATTCATGCACTGCCACTCACAAAATCTATTTATTTCAAGCTGAAAAAATGGATTGTAGATATGATCATATTTGCCCCGGTTCTGCTCGTCATTCCATTATTTCCCCTGGCTTTATTCCTATACATCGGATTTGTTTTCGAAATTTTGGATCTTATCCTGTTTATCCGGAAAAAACCGCTTGTTTATGGGTTTGAAAACTCGCTGTTTCTGGATTCCAAAGCGGCACAGGAAGAAATTCAGGCGGAACAACAGAAAGAATTATACAAAAATGCGATGCAGTAGCTGACCAGTGAAAATCCGAATCAGAAAATGATACAGCTCCGCCAGATGCTGGATAATGGACTGATCACAGAAGAAGAGTATAACCAAAAGAAAACAGAACTGCTGAAAAACATGTGAGTAAAAATTTTTAAATATTCTTGCAATTTCCCGGAATATATGCTATAATAAATTTATTATTCTATTCAGAAAGGATTTTTGCAAATGGGTATTTTGAAAGCACTTTCTACATCATTTAACAGCACAATGGCTGACCAGTGGAAAGAAATCTATTATTGCGATTCTATGCCGTCCAATGTACTGGTAATGAGAGGAAAGAAAAGAACTTCTTCTAAATCCGCCAACAAAAAAGGCAATGAGAATATTATCACACAGGGTAGTATTATCGCTGTTGCTGACGGACAATGTATGATTATCGTGGATCAGGACAAAATCACCACGGTATGCACCCAGCCGGGACAATATGAATACCAGGAATCTAGTGAGACAAGTATTTTTAATGCGGATTCTATCGGCGAGGGTGTCAGATCTACGTTCCAGACATTCAAGACAAGACTGTCATTCGGTGGTGATGCGCCACATGACCAGAGGGTGTATTATTTCAACATGAAAGAAATCATGGGAAATAAATTCGGTACGCCGACCCCCGTGCCATTCCGTGTTGTGGATCGGAATATCGGTCTGGATATTGATATCAGCATCCGATGCAACGGTGAATATACTTATCAGATTACAGATCCGTTGTTATTCTATGCAAATGTATGTGGAAACGTTGAAAATCAGTTCACGGCGGATCAGCTTGCAGGAACAATCAAAAGCGAGTTTCTGTCGGCATTGCAGCCTGCATTTGCAAGAATTTCCGAAATGGGCATCCGTTACAGTTCTCTGCCTGGTCATACCCTGGAACTTGCGGACGCTTTGAACCAGGCTCTTGCACAGAGATGGGAAAAAACAAAAGGTATCACAATCGGAAAAGTATCTATTAATTCTGTTACTGCATCCAGAGAAGATGAGGAACTTATCAAACAGGCACAGAAAACCGGAATGCTCCAAAATCCTGGCATGGCGGCGGCGACCCTGGCAGAAGCACAGGCGGCAGCAATGAAGACGGCGGCAGGTAACAGCGGCGGTTCTATGATGGGCTTCATGAATATGAACATGGCACAGCAGCAGGGCAGCATCCGTGCAGAAAACCTCTACCAGATGCATGCACAAACGCCCCAAATGCAGAATCCTGCTCCGGCACAGAATGTATCTGCTCAGCCGGGTGCAAATGGCTGGACATGTTCCTGCGGTTCACAGAATACAGGGAAATTCTGTATGGAATGCGGCAAGCCCAAGCCTGTTGCTGATAGTTGGACATGTTCCTGCGGTATGCAGAACAAGGGAAAATTCTGTGCAGAATGCGGCAAGCCTAAGCCGGCGGCTGCAAAAATCTATCGCTGTGACAAATGCGGATGGACACCGGAAAATCCGTCCAAGCCGCCGAGATTCTGTCCGGAATGCGGAGATGTCTTTGATGCAAATGATTTAATATCCTAAGTATAGAC
>CAMWOX010000206.1 GCA_947175975.1 uncultured Ruminococcus sp. | reverse complement strand
GCATATGGTGGAGGCGAGGGGAATTGAACCCCTGTCCGAAAATCCATTCTCACAAATTTCTACGAGCGTAGTTTATCTAATGAAATTCCTCACACACACCGCCGGTAAACAGGCTGTGTATGAAAGTAGTCCGCATACATTCTTGTAGTCCGGACGCACTACCAGAACGTTCACCACTCATCGATGCCCCGTAAAAGCCGTGGTACTCAGTTACAGGACAGATGCTGACTTAGGCAGCAACCTGTAAACTTCTGTTGAAGCTTACAGAAATATTTCTTTTAGCGTTTATATTTAAAAACGTGCCATTGATTAGAGAGTTACGGCAAAACTCTGCTCGCTTATCATGGTGCAGAACCCCCGTCGAAACCGGTACGCCCCCATTGATGATTAAAGAATCAAAAGAATCAGCTATTATGCGCTTTCAAAGCCCGGTCAATTGTCCGTTTCGCATCACGTTTGGCTTGATCTGCACGTTTGTCATAGAGTTTCTTACCCTTGCAGAGTCCTAACTGGACTTTCACACGAGAATCTTTAAAATAAAGTGACAAAGGGACAAGTGTCAGTCCATCCTGTTTCTGTTTGCCATACAGACGATTAATTTCAGCTTTATGCATTAAAAGACGACGCACACGCAAAGGATCACGGTTGAAAATATTGCCTTTTTCATAAGGTGAAATATGCATTTGCTTGATAAACAGCTCCCCGTTTTCAATACTGCACCAACTGTCTTTCAGATTAACGCTCCCCTGCCGGATAGATTTGACTTCTGTTCCGGTCAGTTCAATTCCAGCTTCAAATTTTTCAAGGATGAAATATTCATGCCTTGCCTGACGGTTTTCGGTAATCAATTTTGTACCTTTGGAGCGCATCGTCTCACCTCTCTCAGATTTCTGAAATACTATTAAATATTTTAATTTATTCTTCGTCAAAGGAATCCAGATCTTCCAGTCCATCAAGCAGATCACGAAGCGCAACAAGTTCGTCTGCTGTCAGCGTCACGCCCTTCCCCATTCGGGAATGATCAGGAGCCCAGTCACGAATATCATATTTAGGCTCACGGTCATTCCAGCTAATCAGGTTCAATTCCTTTGTCCAACCTCTTGCAGTTTCACCGAGACTGCCAATATGCTCAGTAATCTCATATTTCAATTCTGCCATTTCAAATCCCGTTACTGAAAACTTATAAAAAGTGATAAATCAACTTTTATGTTTCATTCCTTGTTCAACGTGTCCATTTTTGATATGACAAGTCATAATCTACTCATGTTTGGTATGACACTCCGAAGGCATAAATTTCACGCTAACGTACGGGTACACATCGCAGATAACGTGTTTATGTCTTTTCTGCGATTTCAGCATTTCTGCTGTACTAAAATGAAAATGTGCTTGGTGATCGCACTTTGCTTTACACAACCGCCCCAGCTAGACAAAGATAGTATACCATAAAAGATTTATTTTGTCAAGTGTCAGTAACGGTTTTCACCTCTCTTTCTGATTAAAATTTTGTGACTATTATAATTTTTTAATAAGATCATCTCAACTGTTAAAAACATTCCATTCACTTATAGGATTCTGTCACTAAGGACTTTTAACACTTGTATTATAACACAAAATACGAATGCTGTCAAGTGTTTTTTTAATAATTTTTTATCGAAAATGCAGAGATAGTTGAAACGCCTCAAAAATGGATTCAGCACTTTTTGAAAAATGCACTGAGACTGGTTTTATTTTTTTATGGCAATTATTGTGCCTAAAAATTAATCTTTTGAATGTATTGACAATCGGACTGTTTTGTGCTAGAATAATATCAGCATGTAAAAGCTATTTAAGAAAAAAGGAGAATGATCAGACCATGCCACATCCTCAGAATAAAGATGATATTGATATTGATGTTGATGTGAATATGAACAATGTCATTGAAGAAGCCGAAGAGGAATCCGGATTTTCAAGAATTGCTCCCGGCATCCTGATTGCAATATTGATTATTGCAATTATTGCAGTACTCGGATTTGGAATTGTAAATCTTGCACAGCGAAGTCCAAGAAATGAAAATGATTATATTCACAATGAAGTTTCTTCTGAAACAACAA
The DNA here is from genome assembly GCA_947175975.1 of uncultured Ruminococcus sp. GTDB lineage: Bacteria > Bacillota > Clostridia > Oscillospirales > Ruminococcaceae > UBA3855. Next base: position 1,616 of record CAMWOX010000206.1, on the reverse strand, counting down.
CGAATACAGAATTGGAAACAACAGTAACAGAGATGACAGCATCCACAAAAAAACGTTCTACAACAAGTTCCACTGAGAGCGACTTTGATTTTGAAACAAATATTGAGACAAAATATACAACCTATCGAAATACAAAATCTTCAAGTACAACTGCACTGACAACCGCCACAGGTGAGACAGATTCCGGTACAAATACAGATCCGGTAGAAACAGGAGAAACCAGAAATTCTTCCAAAGTCACGCAGGCAACAGATAAAACTCCCAGTACTGTTACAGAAACCAAACGCCCATCCACTACACCTATTGAACCGAATCCATCGGATGCCCCCCAGACAGCTCCTCCTGTGGATGATCCCCAGACAAAACCAGTCGTTCCAACAGATCCACCAGAAACAGCTCCGCCGCCGCCTGTTGTAACAGAACCTCCTGTCGTAACAGAGCCACCTGCTACACAAAAACCAGAAACAGCTCCACCGCCGCCTGTCTATGTTGAACCGGATCCAGAACCGGAAGTACCGGACACGCCTGTTTCTGAATGAGCGATAATATCCAATAGTAAAGGATAAATTATGATTTACACGGAACAGACAAAATTAGCTTTGCGGATTTGCTTTGAAGCACACAAAAATCAGTTTGACAAGAGTAATCTGCCCTATGTATTTCATCCATTTCATTTAGCAGAACAGATGCAGACAGAAGAAACAATCATTGTGGCACTTCTACATGATGTCGTAGAAGATAGTGCATATACTTTGCAGGATTTAGAACGTTTTGGATTTTCAAAATCCGTTCTGCAAGCTGTTTCCCTGCTGACACATGATCAGAATACAGATTATTTTGCCTATATTGCAGAAATCAAAAAGAATGCAATTGCAAGGGCTGTCAAATTAGCAGATCTGAAACACAACAGCGATCTGTCAAGATTGGATCAGATTGATACAGCAGCAATTCTGAGAAATCAGAAATATTTGAAAGCAATCCAGATTCTTGAACAGGAAAAATAATAAAATATAAGCTTTTGCATGGACGTATACCATGCAAAAGCTTTTTTGTGAATCATTCAGGGATTTCGTCCGGAACATCCACCGAGACGACATCTGTTTCTACATCCGGCACAGAACAGATATAAGTAAATTTGGGAGATTTCAGATCCAGTTCATACCGGAATGCATCTCCCCTGACAGTTATCTGATTATCAATAATGACCTGCTGGACATAACCGCCATTGCCTTGTACTAGTTGAATCCAATCTTCGGGATTCTCCGAAAGCTGAATGTGATAAGCATTCTGAATCCTGTTTCGGACTTCGTCAATTGGCATATAAACCACATCACCATAGTGAGGATCATAATCTGCATCATAGTCACTGGAAACGCTTCTGAGATAAGGCAGATCCATCTGGAAAATATCATAGGAATCTGCTGTAATTCCACCACAGGATGCGCCAAACATGGTCATTGCAAACTGATTATTATAATACAAAGCCTCTCCAAGTACCGCTGCACAGGCATCTATTACATTCTGTGGCGGATCAGGTTTTCCTTTCAGGTCATGTGCATCATTATTATAATACTTGATATAAGTATAAACGGCGACTGCCTGTGCTTTGAGTGCCT
>CAMWOX010000205.1 GCA_947175975.1 uncultured Ruminococcus sp. | reverse complement strand
GTATTTGGCAGGAGTATCCTTGGCTATGATGTCAAAAACGGCAAAATGACGATCAACGAGGAGGGGGCAGAAATTGTAAGGCTGATATTTCATAAATTTGTCAACGAGGGCAAGGGTACGCATGTGATTGCCCGTGAACTTGCTGAAGCAGACATTCACCCGATGCGTGTGAAAGAGTGGTCTAATACGGTAATTCTGCGTGTGATACGCAATGAAAAATACTGTGGTGACTTGGTGCAGAAAAAAACTTATACGCCTGATTTCTTGTCGCATGAGAAAAAATACAACAGAGGAGAAGAAGAATTTGTCATCATCAAAGACCACCACGAGCCTATTATCTCTCGTGAATTATTTGAGCAAGCCAATCGTATTTTAGATGCAAAGTCACTCTCACAGGAGGGAAAAGCAAAACACAGTAACCGTTATATCTTCTCAGGCAAAATCAAGTGTGGTAAATGCGGTGCAAGCTATGTTGCACGTTACAAGAAACGCAAGGATGGCAGTACATATAAGGCATGGAGATGTTATCAATCCGCAAAGTATGGAAAGAAAGGCTGTTCCTGCAATAGTATACGCAATGAAGATGCTATGCACATGATGTATCTTGTATGCAGAGACTTGAAATATAACCGCCGTAAAATCATCAACAACCTGACAAGTACCATTGAATCTGTTCTGTTTCGTGAATATGTATCAGACAGAACGGAACTCACTGCACAGTTAGAAAAACTGACGAAAAAGCAAACAGGACTGATTGAACTCTACACAAACGGTGACATCAGCAAAGAAGAATTTACAGCGTTAAGGCAGAAATACAGCACGGAAATTGACAGCATCAAATCTAGACTAAATGGCATGGAAGTACAGCAGAGCATGAAAAATCAGCACAGTGAGCTGATTACAGACATAAAAAAATCCATTGACGAACTTATCAATGGTGTACAGTATGAAGATGAATTTTATGCCCAGATACTTGACAGAATGGTTGTCCATGACAAGAATCACATAGACGTGTATCTGAATATGCTTCCATACAAGTGGAGTTTTGCGATAGAAAAAATCGCCATTTCTGAAACGCATCTACCAATGTCTGTTAATAATCCCTTTGTTTCTTCGGTTGGCATGGTATATCTCTGGTTCAGATAACGTAAAGACGCACCTAGTTCACCATCTGGACCGCCAATCTGCGTCATGATAATCTGTGCCATTTTCGGATTCGGATTTTTTATTTTTACAGGATACTGTAATTTTTTATCATATATCCACATAACTAATTCGCCTCCTTTTCCCACGGGTAAGGACCTTTTGCCCATTCCCACCGGTCAGGATTCTGGTTCTGGATGGCTTGCAGAGGACCAAAGCGTCTGGTGTATTCTGCAATAGCCTGTTCCCTTTGGGAGCGATACTTGTCAAATAAAGCAATTGCTTCACGGGACTGTGTGTGCGTATCAAGGTATAACTGCAAATCATAAAGTGCAAATTCGTACCGTTGAATCAGGGACAATAACTGTTTCTGTGTACGCATTACGAACAAGTCCCTCCTTCCGGCTGGAATGGCAGATCGAGTACTGGGAACATCGTTCCCTGCTGCAAGCCTTTTTCGGAATCATAGACATCACTGCTCCACAACTGGTAAGGCACATAAGCCATACCTGGTGGTGTCACATCCGGAAATACTGTCATTGGCTGCGGCTGCAAACCGGCAGGCTCACAGTCAGAATTGAAAACTGCATCAGAAGACTCGGAGACTTCTGTCAGTGAATCTGCATTTTCAGCAAGTTTCTGGAAAGCATGAATTTCCATAAATGATCTCAACGCATCCTTTCTGGAAATATTCACATAAAAAATTAGAAAAATAAAATTTTTTATGCGTATTTTATTATATGCATTTTCTGAAATCAGGTGCAGCTGGAAGAACAGAATCTGAAAAATACAGAAAAGCCAAGATTGGCTCTTGATTTCCTGGAAAAGATATGCTATAATAAGAACAACAGCACTTTTTCCCGGAAATCATAATGGAAACTGTGTAGAAATACAAGAAAGAAACGGTGGTAATGATTATTATGGAGCATCAGAAATCAATCAGAAATATTGCAGTTATGGTAGCAGGGATTGATGAGGAATATCAGAACAGCATTCTGGAGGGTATTATTGATTGTGCCAAGTCACATCATGCAAATATTTCATGCTTTTCGTCATTCAGCGGTGTTATTTCCAATCATCGCTACGACACAGGAGAGTATAATATTTATGAACTTGTCAACGAACAAAAATTTGATGCTATGATTCTGATGACAAATACAATCGGAAATCTTGAAGTCAGGGCAAAGATCATTCACAGAGCAAGGGCTTCCGGTCTGCCGGTTGTAGTATTGGACGGCGAAGATGATGATGATTTCTATCATGTAAGAATTAATAATACAAAAGCAATGCGAGAAATCGTGCATCATGTGATTACAGAACACCATGCAGAACAGATCTGCTTTGTTTCCGGACCACTTGCCAATCCGGAAGCCCGTGCAAGATACCAGGCATTCCTGGAAGTCATGGAAGAACATCAGCTCCCGGTTGCAGATGATCAGGTTTATTTCGGGGAATTTCGGGCAATTGACGGAAAGAAAGCAGTGGAAAGATTCATGTCCGCAGGAATGCCCACACCGGATGCCATTATCTGTGCCAATGATGCAATGGCACTTTCTGTTGTAACGGAATTGGAAAAACATGATTACTGTGTGCCGGATGATATTATTGTCACCGGATTTGATAATACTTACAATGCACGGCATTATTGTCCATCTCTGACAACAGTCGCAAGACCTCTGAATGAGGCAGGCTATCGTGCATGTGAAATGCTGCTGCAAGTCATCAATCACCCAGAAGAAAAAATCACAAAAACAATTTCCCTGGATGCCTATCCGGTATTTGCTGAAAGCTGCGGCTGCTGCAAGGATATTGCAAAAAATATTCGGCAGTACAAGAAGAGTACGTTTCAGTTGATTGACGACTGTCGAAGCAATATTCTGTTACTCAACAGGCTGACTTCACAGTTATCAGAAACAGAAACGATCGAAGAAAACTTTGAAGTGATTCAGAATTTTATCCGTGAGCTGGAGTGCGAACAATACTGTATTTGCCTGTGTTCTGAATGGGAAGGCATATTCCGGAATCTCTATATACAGGGGGCAGATGATGAATATCTGGTTCATGGTTATACAAAGCACATGAGTGCGCCATTGATATGGGATAAAGGCGAATTTTCCACTGTGCAGAAATTCAACCGTGCAGAGATGTTTCCTGTGCCGCTGGAAACAGGAGGAAATATCAGTTACTTCCTGCCGTTGCATTTCCGGGAAAGATGTTTGGGATATTATATTATCACAAACAGTGATTTCCCGATCAAAAGTATGTTATGTCATTCTCTGATGCTGAGTATCAGCAACTCGATTGAGAATATTCGAAAGCTAATTCACCTGAATAGAGTCATTCATGAACTGGATAAATTATATGTCCTCGATCCGATGTGTGGAATTTACAACCGAAATGGCTTTATTCGTGTCACGGATAAACTATTGAAACAATGCCAGATGGAGGAGCGCTCCGTGCTGATTTCGTTTATTGATATGGATGGTCTGAAGCTGATCAATGATCATTATGGACACAAAGAAGGAGATTTTGCACTCCAAAGATTAGCGTCTATTATTCAGGAAATCTGCGATGAGAACAGTGT
>CAMWOX010000204.1 GCA_947175975.1 uncultured Ruminococcus sp. | reverse complement strand
GTGACAGCACTGACCTAAGTGACTATTATACAATGTCACAAACTGATGAACGACTATCAGAGTATTCTAAAACAATAGATTTACCAATCAATTGGTATAAGGTTAATAATGTAGATAAAGGTGCAGTTATTCCGCCCTATTCTAATAATATCGCCTCTGGAAAAAATTCAGTTAGTATCGGATTTCTTAATACAGCAAGTGGAGATTATTCCTTTGCAACAGGAATGAATAGTGAATCAAGTGGAAAATGTTCTTTTTCAACAGGAATGAATTGTGCAGCTTCTGGTGGTTATTCTTTTTCAGGTGGTTATGGTGCTTCTGCAAGGGGTTCAAGTTCATTTTCCTTTGGATATAATACTAACGCAAGAAGTTCATACTCAGTTGCATTTGGGGATAGTAGTAATGCTGAGGGTTCAAGTTCATTTGCTACAGGTTATAGGGCATCTGCATTATCATCTTACCAATTTGTAACTGGAAAATGTAATTCAGAAGATAGAAATAATAAATTTGCATTTATTATTGGTAATGGCTCTTCTAGTACAAGTAGGCAGAATGCGTTCGCAATTGATTGGAGTGGTAATATTTATGTAGATAATTCAGACACTCCGGTTAATGTTCTGGATTTACTTAATCGCCTATCTGTTCTTGAAAGCAAAATTGCAGAACTTGAAAATAGTGAAAACACATAAGGAGGTAGTATTTATGCTATATAAAGGTATTGATGTTTCAAGACATCAAGGAAATATTGACTGGACAAAAGTCAAAAATTCCAGAAAAGTGGATTTTGCCATTCTCCGGGCAGGCTACGGCAAAGTCATCTCCCAGAAAGACAGCAAATTCGAGGAATACTATGCACAGTGCAACACAAATCAGATCCCGGTGGGTGCTTACTGGTATTCTTATGCACTGTCCCCGGAAGAAGCCAGGCAGGAAGGGGCAGTATTTCTGCAAGTCATCAAAGGCAAACAGTTTGCTTATCCTGTCTACTTCGATCTGGAAGAACCGAAACAGTTCGTACTTGGTAAAGCGAAATGCTCCGCTATTGCAAGGACGTTCCTGGAAACGGTTGAACAGGCAGGCTATTTTGTCGGTCTGTACATGAGCAAATCGCACCTGGAATCCTACATCACGGAAGAAATCCGGAATCGCTATGCTGTGTGGGTGGCGCATTATGGCGTGAACAAGACAAGCTATGCCGGACAGTTCGGCATGTGGCAGAAATCTGACACTGGTTCTGTTCCCGGAATCTCCGGCAATGTGGATCTGGATGAGTGCTATCAGGATTATTCCACTCTGATTCAGAATGCTGGGCTGAATGGCTTTGCAAAATCTGAATCATCTCCAGAATCTAAACCGGCAACAGAACAGGGAAAATATTTTTCTATCAGCGTTGATGGCAAGACGTATGCCGGAATACTGACCAAAGAATAACAAAAAGTTCCTTTGATTCAGGGGATATTACTCATTTTTAGGGGGTTTTTAATGAAAAGTTTCATTCCATGGATAGGCGGAAAAAGTCTACTCGCTCAAAAAATCACATCATTGTTTCCAGATGATGTAGATAGATACATTGAGGTGTTCGGCGGTGGCGGTTCAGTGTTGTTTTACAAAGAAAAACACGCAAATCTTGAAATTTACAACGACCTGAATCGTAATCTTGTCAATCTGTTCCGTTGTGCAAAATATCATCGTGCTGAGCTTCAGCGTGAGATTGCAGGCTATTTCAATTCACGTGAACTGTTTGAAGAAATCAAAGAAAAACTGAAAATACCTGGATTTACGGATATTCAGCGTGCGGCGATGTTCTATGTGCAGATCAAAATTTCTTATGGCTCACAATCCAAGAATTTTTGCTGTTATAAGAAAAATCTGTCACCGGATTATCTTGAAAAAATCGAAAAAAGGCTTGAAAGAGTTGTGATCGAAAACAAGGATTTTGAAAATCTGATAAAGGTTTATGACCGTCCGAAGGCTCTTTTCTACTGCGATCCACCCTATCACAAGACTGAAAATTACTATGATGCTGTATTTACAAAGGAAGACCACGAACGTTTAAAATCTGTTTTGAGTTTGATTAGGGGACGTTTTATTCTGTCCTACAATGATGATGTATACATCCGTGAGCTGTACCATGACTTCGAAATTATTCCTGTTGTACGCCAGAATAATTTGGCAAAAGGTATGTACAGAGAACTGATCATCAAAAATTTCTGATATACTTTATTTCCATATAATACTAAATTGAAAAAATAAAAAATCCGGCAGGAGTGTAATCACTTCTGCCGGATTTTTCCATTGATTTAGGTTTACTCTGTTTCAAAATATATGTCAATAGAAAATTTTAGGTTATATGAAATTCTTAGCTAAAATCTGGATGGGGTAGACCGACTTGACAAACTAAAAAAAAATTTAATAGATCATAATTCCTGGCAAGAAACACTTGACAGATCCGGGAAAATATGCTAGAATTAAGAAAATAAATGAATCGGATAAAATGAAATCCGTCCAGTGAGTCGAAGCACTGGACGGAATTTAGAAAGTATGCACAAATAAATGCACCACTTAAGAACGCATTTATTATATCATACTTTCTCCGAAATGTCAATAGGTTTTGGAGAATTTTTTTATGATGAATGAAATTTTTTTGGAAAGAACAGAATATGAACGTCCGGCAACAGGAGAATCCTGGGTAAGATCTGCGACAACCCTTTATGCTGACAAGAGACTCACTCCGACAGCCCAAAGGATCTATGATGTTTTACAGGATATGTGTACAAAAGCAAACAATATCATCAGAATATCCCTTAATGGTCTGAAAAGCAAAGCGTTCTGCTGCCGAAAATCCGTCACAAATGCCCTCGACAGATTGGAGAAATACGGATATATTGACAAACTTCCCAAAGCATGGGAAACAGAAACCAACACTTTCAGGGTGTTCAAGATTCTGCCGGACAAGAAACGTAGCAAATCCAAATCCGACGAACAACCGGACGTTATGCCAGAGATCCAGTCCAAACCACGAAAGCCCCGAGCTGAAAAGCCGGAAAAGAAAAAATACGGCGAATACGGTCGTGTCAGACTGACAGACGAAGAGTATAACAGCCTGCTGAATGATTTCGGACAGAAAATTACTATTAGATATATCCAGCGAGCTGATGATTACAGCCAGGAACACAAGCGATACTATAATAACAACGCTGAAACGATCCGGAAATGGATTGAGACAGACCGTGATAATCCAAATCGTAATTACCGTGGCAAAGACAAAAACAAAGATAATGTAATCACTGACGAAGAAATGGCTGGCTACCTGCGGCTTGTCAACCGTTTCCGTGATGATGATATTCCGGCATCAGAACCAGTATCAGAACCAGAGCCAGAAGAATATGAAATGACCGATGAAGAAATAGCCCAGATACTCGACTGCTGGGATACTGATAAAATCTACGATACATACTATTGTGATAACTCTCATCCGCTGTGTCATTGTTCTGTTGGTGAATTGATGGAGATGGCAAAACGGCAGCGAGAACAGAGAGACACTTCCTGATTCGGTCGAAACTGAATATTTGAAAAAAGGCTGATACAAATCGGTCTTTTCGTGTTGTCCGGATTTATATAATTGTAATAAAATTATAATAAATTACCATCAAATTTTGATGGCAATTATTTTTTTGCATTTTTTTGTAAAAAATAATTGCTATTTTTTGTTTAGCTAGTGTAAATTTTACATTATAGCT
>CAMWOX010000203.1 GCA_947175975.1 uncultured Ruminococcus sp. | reverse complement strand
GTCTATGTCAATCCAGATGTGGATTCTCATATCGGAATTGCCCTTGGCATGGAATTATCTCAGGTGGAACAGGCAATTCTCGCAAATCCGGACGCAGTTGCCATATTTGTGAATAACCCGACTTACTATGGGATATGTTCGGATCTGCGTTCGATCGTGAAACTGGCACATTCACATGGCATCCAGGTATTGGTTGATGAAGCACACGGCACACATTTGTATTTTCATGAGAATCTGCCTGTTTCTGCTATGGAAGCAGGTGCGGATATGTCCGCTGTATCCATGCATAAATCCGGCGGCAGTCTTACACAAAGTTCCCTGTTATTACTCAATCAGAATGTCAACACACGCTATGTCGAGCAGATTATTAATTTAACACAAACAACAAGTGCATCTTATCTATTATTATCCAGTCTGGATATTTCCCGGAGAAATCTCGCTCTTCGTGGGCATCAGTCATTCGAGAAAGTCGCATCTATGGCAGAATATGCCAGGGAAGAAATCAATTCCATCGGCGGTTATTATGCCTATGGAAAAGATCTGGTAAATGGCAGCAGTATCTTTGATTATGATGTGACAAAACTTTCAATTTATACCAGAGATATTGGCTTGACTGGAATTGAAGTCTATGACCTGCTCCGTGATGAATATGACATTCAAATTGAATTTGGTGACATTGGTAATATTCTTGCCTATGTCTCAATCGGCGACAGAATCCAGGATATTGAACGTCTGGTAGGCGCACTTGAAGATATTAAAAGATTATATGCCAGGGATATTTCCGGACTCCAGAGTGCAGAATATATCACACCCATAGTTGCGGCAACGCCACAGAAAGCATTTTATGCAGAAAAAGAATTTATCCCGATCCGAGAAACAGCAGGCAGGATTTGCGGCGAATTTGTAATGTGCTATCCGCCTGGGATTCCAATTCTTGCACCTGGCGAAATGATTACAGAAGAAGTAATACAACATATTCTATATTCCAAAGAAAAAGGCTGTTCCATGCAAGGATTTGAAGACAGCAATCTGGAATATCTGAATGTTCTGAAAATATAAAAAAATTAGGGTGAAATCATGGATATTTTGGTAGAAAATTTGAAAAAAGTTGAAGACAAATTAACAAACCCTGAACTTGCTCAAAAATGGGGATTATTAACACTATGCAGGATGGAGACTAGCTTTCATGTGTTCCAGAAAGCAGATAATAAAAATATAGGAGAGATTGATTTTAATTTCTCAGAAATACTGAATGAATGTATTGCCTATATTTGCAGAGGGATAGAGTTTCCTGTCCAGAATCGTATACAGGAGCTGGCTGGCTTTCTGAATCAGTTGTATGCTTATGAAGAACAGCATCCAGACGACTTTCTCTGTTTGTATTTATATTTTTCGCAGGAATTGCAGGATCTGTACGGCTATCTAGAAATTCTTGCTGGAAATACAACAGATCCAGTACAGTTAAATATCGACGACTTGATTCTGAGTGCGATTTCAGAAGATTTCTTCATTGATTTTCATGAACTGGAATCCATAGAAGATTTTGCAGAACATCCGCTTGTGCTTGAAGAGATACAGCGAATCTGGGAGGATTACAAATTTATCCAAGACTGCACCAATGAACAGCTCCAAAATCGTGCAGAATCTTACCGGAAATTGAACGTACAGGCAATTCCGGAAAACTGGAGTCTGCAATCATGAAATTAATTTAAATATCACTTCAAAATGATAGGAGAAAGAAATATGGATTATTTTATCACTGCTAAAGAAGAAGTGCTTAGAGAAGTTGCTGCAAGTATTACTGCTAAGATAACACGATATATGATTGATAATGATATTAAGATTGATCATAAGAACCCTATGAGTATTTTATTGGATACAGTTAATGATTTAAGTGATTCCCTTATTGAGAATTCTGATTACACGATGGACGAGTTAGAAAAAGTCAGTGCAAAATTCTCTTTTGCAAGAGATTATATAGACGAAGTAATAAGAAAAAATGAAAGACAATGATTTTTCTCAAAACTCAGTTGTAGGCTTATGAAGAACAACGTCCGGTCGACTTTCTCTGTTTATATTTTTGCAGGAATTGCAGAATCCTATCGGAAATTAAATGTACAGGCAATTCCGGAAAATTGGAATGTACAGGAATATGCTGTCTCCCGGCAGGTGATTTTTTGAACAAGAACAGGAAAAAATATTATTTTCTAAAGAAATTAAAAAGACTGGAAACAATAGGAATAATCATGAAATGTAGTTGTAACTGTCCGTTCTGCGATGCAGATCATATATTCCTAATCAATGCTTATGATGCAAAAGGATGTCTTTCATGCGATCAATGGCTGGAGGAAATTTGTCATGATCCGGAATGTCCATTCTGTGCAAGCAGACCCGATACACGGTCCAGTGCGCTTTTTCTGCTGAAAGAAAAGGCAGAACATCGCACACAACAGTTCCACAAAGACTGGTTGAGGCTGCATTACCAGCATCAGTATAACGGAAAAATCCGCCATGAACGCAAAAGAAGACAGGATAGAAAAATATAAAAAATAAGGGAGGCTGAAATAATGGATTTCTGGTTTTCTGAAATGTATACGCATAATGTCAAAATGTCGGTTCGTGTAGAAAAACAGTTATTTTCCGGCGAAAGTGATTTTCAAAGGATTGATGTCTTTGAATCTGAAGAATTTGGCAGATTTTTAACATCTGATGGCAGCGTGATTTTCTCCGAAAAGGATGAGTTCACTTACGATGAAATGATCGTGCATGTGCCTATGGCAGTGCATCCGCACGTTCAGAAAGTTCTAGTGATCGGCGGTGGAGATGGTGGTGTTGCCAGAGAATTATCTTATTACACTGAAATCGAGGAGATCGATGTTGTCGAGCCGGATGAATTATTCGTTCAGGTTTGCCGGGAATTTTTCCCTGATAATGCCAGAGGACTTGACGATCCCAGGGTAAAAGTCTACTATCGTGATGGACTGCGTTTTCTGCGTGGAAAACAGAACGAATATGATCTGATCATCAATGACAGCACAGATCCTCTGGGACATACAGCAGGATTATTCACAAAAGAATTTTATGGGAGCTGCTACAAGGCTCTTAAAGAAGATGGTATCATGGTTTATCAGCATGGCTGTCCGTTTTTTGATGAAGATGAGGATACCTGCCGTGCAATGCACCGGAAAGCTTACAAAAGCTTTCCGATCAGCAGAGTGTATCAGGCACATATCCCGACATGTTCATCCGGTTACTGGTTGTTCGGCTTCGCCTCAAAGAAATATCATCCTCTGCATGATCTGGATGCCCAAAGATGGAGAGCCAGAAATCTGAAAACCTGGTATTACACAACAAATCTGCACATGGGTGCATTCATGCTTCCTAAATATGTTGAAGATCTTCTGGAAGAAGAAGAACAGAAACATAAAAATTAGCATTTTAAATACTTTATAATTAGTAAGGAGATTTTAATTTTATGAAATTATTAGTCATCGGCTGCGGCGGTGTTGCCACTGTCGCAATCCATAAATGCTGTCAGAATCCAGTATTCACAGAAATTTGCATTGCAAGCAGAACGGTTTCCAAATGTGAAGCACTTGCGGAAAAACTTGCACCGACAACCAAAGCAAAACTCTCTACTGCAACAGTAGATGCAGATAGTCTGGAATCACTTGTGAATCTTATGAAAGAATTTCAGCCGCATACTGTACTGAATGTCGCACTCCCCTATCAGGACCTGACC
>CAMWOX010000202.1 GCA_947175975.1 uncultured Ruminococcus sp. | reverse complement strand
TGAACGTCATGGAAAGCATGTATTTTGTATCACTTCCGCTGATTTCGATATATCCGGACGGATCAAACACAATGTTTTCAGAATGACTGGTATCCGCACTGAGCAGACAGTTTTCATACTGGATGGATAAATCCTGGGCTTCCGGATTCTCCAACTGCATGGTGTAGCCCGATTTGCTGTCCATCAATGCAAACATGAGATCACTTTCTGTGGATTCTGCATCAAAAGAATAAAACAGCTGAATATCATCCTCATCACTCGTAGAATTGATCGACCAGGTGTCTTCCTCCAGGTCAATCTTCGATACCATGAAATCAGATTCCACTTGAGCAGAGTTCATAATGGCGATATAATCCCTTTTCTGGATCGGATCTGTTCCATTCAGATAGCCATTCTGATTCATGAATGTAATATCATCTGATACTAATGCAATTGCGGACTGGCTGTATTTTTCCGTTCCGTAATGCGGAATTGTCCAGGAATAATCCGAAGTATTGATATACAGACAGTGGTCTGCATCGTAATCCACGTTGACATTATCATAGATCAGGATCTTTGTATCATAGGCTTTGCCATTCTTGGAATATTTTGCACGCTCCATACCGTATGCGACTACTGCGTGTCCTTGGTTACCTTTCACGCCATAATAGAAACATAACAGCGTGGGAGATCCATCCTGTACACACTCGATCAGCGTTTCAAGATTCTTCTGATTGGTATTGAGACGGGTATTCGTGATTTCCTGCTGGAACGCATCTGTATATTGCAGAAAATAATAGTAATTTATGAGAGAAAGGGTATCTTCCGTAAGTGGTGTGGTGATATCATGAATAAAATTTGCCCCGTCCTGATACTCTGAGGGGATGAGAATATCATTGGATGCCAAAATGGATGTGATTGCCATTCCGAAGCAGGAACCATTCCATTTTTTCTTCATCTTTTCTTTCATTTTTTCTTCTTCCGTATTCGAGAGTTTCCCAAGCAGGGTGTCTTTATAATCCGCATTGATAAAATAAGTTTCTCCGAAGTAATTCTTGGAATTGGCAAAGCTCCAGTTGTCGCCGCCCTCTGTGAAAACAGGGGTGTTTTCTTGTTTCCGGTCATAGTCAATAGTGTAAGCAATTGGGCTTCCAGAATATTCCACTCTGATCGAGAACGGGTTCATATCCCACGGAGCTTCGAATACAAATTCATATTCGCCGTTTTCGTCCAGTTGCTCTGCGGGGGCATTGATGTCCTCATTGAGACCGTTCTCAATATCGCTCTGGGAGAAATCAAACGTGCCGTTGAATTTCTGTCCGGGCTGTCCGTGAAGCGTGACTGTAACGGATTCGCCCATATTCAGGGCAGCAACCGGGATCACTAATTCCGCATTTTCCGGAATGGATGGTGTCGTGGAAGTCGTGGTCGTTGTAGATGTGGAAGTTGTGGTTGAAGTCGTCGTCGTAGTAGAGGTAGATGTAGAAGTTGTGGTTGAAGTCGTCGTAGTGGAGGTAGATGTGGAAGTTGTGGTTGAAGTCGTTGTCGTAGTGGAGGTAGATGTGGATGTCGTGGTTGATGTCGTCGTGGCAGAAGTCGTTGTCGTTGCCGGTTCTTCCGGAATATCATAAGTGATCTCATATGTAATAGCAGATCCTCGATAAGCGATATTGAATGCAAAGGGATCCATCGCCCAGGGAGCTGTAAATCGAAATTCGAACTTTCCGTTTTCATTCAGTGTCATTTCTTTGGTGCTGACAAGTCCTTCGACTCCCATATTGATATCTGCTTCTGAGAAATCAAAACTCGGCTGGAATGCCTGATTTGCCTTGCCAGTCAGCACAACCGAAACTGTCGTGTTACGGCTCATCTTCCTGACCGGAATGGACAAATTCTGTTCCTGGTTCTCCTCACTGGAATATTGCATTGTGTAGGTAATTGGTTCTCCTGTATAGGCAATATGCAGTGTAAAGGCATTCATGTCCCAGGGGGCTTCCAACGTAAATTCATATTCGCCGTTTTCGTCCAGTTGCTCTGCGGGGGCATTGAGATCCTCATTGATGCCGCTGTCAATATCGCTCTGGGAGAAATCAAACTTGCCATTGAAGCTCTGTCCGGGCTGTCCGTGGAGCGTGATTTTGACGGATTCGCCCATATTTAGAGCATCTACTGGAATCACCAGTTCCTGCTCGGCGGTGTCTTCCAGTGAAACAAATTTCCGGTTATATTTTTCTGCGTATGCCTGTGCAGTAGAATCCGGGTAGCCATAGATCACAGCATTTTTACCAATATTATAGTCATTTGCATACCTGGAATAATTATCCATGATGCAATCCGGATTCATGATAGTAATTTTTTTGAGAGTACTACTCCAAAAAGCAAGTCCTCCGATTTTTGAGACACTGTCCGGAATCAATACAGAACTTAATTGAGTCATACCAAAAGCACAGGCTTCAATTGTTTTTGTAGTATCTGGAACTGTGTAAGATGTTTCTTTTTTTGACTTACCAATCGGATAGTAAATCAGAGTTGACATATCTTTGTCAAAAAGAATACCATCACTACTTGTGTAGAATTGATTGTTTTCAGATACAATGATCTCCTCAAGTTCTGAGTTCCACTCAAAAGCATTCTCTCCGATCGACACAACACCACTTCCAATAGAAACACGCTTCAAATCAGAACTGTGATATTCAGGATCACTAGAGGTGTAGCTGCCTTGACAAAATGCATAACTTCCAATATTTTTGACACTGTCTGGAATTGTGACAGATGTTAAGGAAGAACAGCTATCAAATGCACTATCTCCAATACTTATGACACTATCTGGGATTGTGATAGATGTCAAGGCAGAACATTCATAAAATGCCCATGAGCCAATACTTGTAACACTATCCGGAATTGTGATAGATATCAAGGAAGAACAACGCTCAAATGCACTATCTCCAATAATTGTGACACTACCTGGAATAGAGTAGGACTGATCCGTTTTTCCGACTGGATATTTCACTAATACTGTTTGATTTTTTGAAAACAATATACCATCCACATCCATATAGTACTGATTTTCAGAGTCAACATGAATCGCTGTCAAGGAAGAACAGCTGCTAAATGCAGAGTTTCCAATACTTGTGACACTATCCGGGATTGTGATAGATGTCAAGGAAGAACAGTTACAAAATGCCCAATCTCCAATACTTGTGACACTATCTGGTATTGTGATAGATGTCAAATTATGACAGTCATCAAATGCAGAGTTTCCAATACTTGTAACATTGTTAGGGATTATAATAGATTTCAAAGCAAAACAGGATCTAAATGCACTATACTCAATACTTGTGACACTATTGGGAATGATGACAGCTGTCAAAGATCTACAGAAAGAAAATGCATTTTCTCCAATAATTGTAACCGGCAGTCCCTCGATTGTATCAGGGATAATCATTTCACCCTCTGCGGAAGTATCACAGTCTGTGATTACCACATGGTCGTCATATTTTGTATATTGCAGAACACCATCCACAGTATTAATTTCTGTTGCCGCAAGGGCGGTATCATCAATGCTTAAAGCATTGACGATACACCCCTCTGAAACCGGCACGGACGAGGCAAGAAATGCCGTACAGAGAATGCCGGAGATAACTTTTCGTAAACCAGATTTCATATTATCCACCTCTTAGTTATTATTATTGTTCAGGTAAACCGGCAAGGCATCCGTTCCGCCGACACCCTGATAAGCGGCATACTGGAGAATGAAAGAAGCATCTCCGGCATTGATACTGCCATCACCATTGACATCAGC
>CAMWOX010000201.1 GCA_947175975.1 uncultured Ruminococcus sp. | reverse complement strand
TTTTTCAAGGATAAGACGGCTTATCTTCTGCAGAGTTGTCTCGTGTGCTCGCAGATGTTTATTAGAGACAGGTCCTAATTCATGCAATAGCACTATATAACTATCGGAACGTTTAAACAACTCATCATTAATGTTTAGACCTGTATTAAAATGTTCATTTCCATTTTCATCTACATATGGTACTTTGCCACAAAAAATACCACCTATTGTGTATTTATTTAAAACAGGAACTTTCTGAATTGCTTCTATATACATCTTTCGTATATTTTGATGACGATCCATGTCTTTTTCATAACAATTGAGAATAAATCGACTCATTCCTAAGATAAATTCTTTTTTATATTCAATAAGCTTGATAGGCTCTTGCACATTGGAAATTAGTACATTCCATAATTTTAATACTTTAGCCTGTTGATTTTTTGGAGTATTTTCAATTTCCTCATTAGCACGGTCTAAAAAACGCCGTATATCTGCATCACTTAAATTTCCTCTTTGCCTTATTCTAATAACAGGTTCCAGACAAGCATCAAGATTATCCAGACTTAATGGGGAATAAAACTGCTTACCTACTATATTACCACTGTTTGCAGAAAAAGTCAAGCCATTTCGGCTATTTTCTTTCAAATAATTTTGTTCCCTGAAATAGTCACGCTTTTGTCCGGTTTGCTGAATGAAATCACGCATTTTTGCCTGTTTGTCTTTCACAAGTGATTTTGAGAAATTCAAGGATTCCTGCATGACCTGCTTTAATTCTGGGTCATCAGTTTCATCAAAAGCAGTCTGGAATGCTACCTGTTCACGCTTTGCAGCACGGATTTCTCGTTCATAACGTCTCTGAATCTGGGATATTTCATATTCTGAGTAATATTTGCCGTTATATAGAATATTCTTGGCGTCCAGTGCTTTGAGCTGTTCCGGCGTGTAATTCGGCGTTGACAAGCCCACATAGTAGGGATGCCAGTTGTGTCGGCAATTCCAGCCTTTGAACCCTGCACCCGTGCCGTAGCCGATCTGCTCCAAAGAGAACACACGCAAGCCGTCAATGATCTTGCCGACGTTCTTACCGTCCAGGCTGACAAGCTGTCCCTGCCAGGCAGCATGATCTGGTCTTGCTCCAGAATGTGCTGTCAGCTCCATGAATTTGCAGTCGGAATCTTTGGCATGTTGGAGTGCGACACTTGCAGAAGTCTGCCCGACACCAGTCAGAACCGCCCGACGCACAGCAACGTCTATCCTGTCCCGGTGTCCGGACGGATATTGCACCATTGCCCCGGTATCGCCGAAACTTTTCACAGCCTGACTGATTGCCTGCTGATAGCTGAACGCACCGGAGCTGACCTGCATGTATGCCCGGTCACAAGCAGAAATAAATGCTGTCTGTGCGAGATTTGCCGTCGTGCTGACCATATTTTTCATCATGCCAAGCGTTTTCTTGTAACCGGCTTCCAGGATCTGCAACAAAGAAGCATCCTGCCGAATGTCCACCGGAAGAATGCCGTTTTGCTTATGAATCTGGTTATCAATGGCAACTGTCTGCACGCCTGCGTCCTCGAATAATGCCTTGACGTGTTGCTTTGTAGCGTCCGTCCGCTGTGCAATCAGCTCCAGAATGTCTTCATAGACAAGTCCTGCGGCTTGCAGGATCTCAGCTTCGTACTTTGTAGATTCCGACACTTTGCCCATTTTCAGCATTCGCTTGGTCATGGATGCAACAATATCATCTTCTAACTGCTGATACAACGCCAGGATCTGACTGACATCCGGTTCATAATCACGCATTAAGCATCACCATCAAACAGACCGCCGTCGTTGGACTGCTCCGGCAGATAGGATACTGCTTCTTCTTCGGAACATCCAAAATACCAGGCAATCATTTTTTCAGGTTTCAGATTTCCGGAAGTCACCAGCTGTAATCTGCGCTGAAATTCCTTGTCTGTATCTTCCAGAACGCTGTCGCCCCATGTACAGACAATTTCTGCATGATCCGATGTAATACCGCCGATTTTCGCATAGACGGAAACTGCATAGAATAAATTCTGTATCATGGATTCTAAATTTTTTTGAATCGCTGATACTTGCGTGTAGGAACGCTGTTTTGACGTTTTGATCTCCTCGGCAGTCTTTTCCACCGTTTGGGGGTCGGACAGTGTACCATACGCCAGACCGCAATTAAATTCAATCCGTTGCAGAATCCTGTTGAAATAGTTGAATTGTGCAGAATCCCGGATATCCGGCGAAAATACATTATAAAAATCATTTTTCAGACTGTCTACGTCGTATTGCCGGTAAATCCGCATGTTACGTTTTGGCAGACGGTCATTTTTCAGCATATCCATGCTGACATCAAGAGCAGTTTCTTTTGATTCATATTCCCACTCGATTCTTGCCCACTGCTCGTCTGCCTGCCGGATCAGATCCACAGCACGGGCATAGACCGAAACGCCAAGCGGCGAATCCAGATCTATATCATTGGTACACGGCACACGGAAATACGCAAACAAGGGCTTTTCAACGTTCTGGAACGTGATTTCTGGGACAATCCCCGCCCATTCCGGTACTTCATCAAATCCGCATTCCATGCCAATATAATCCGGATTCAGACTTTTGCAGACCTTATTTTTTATGGTATGCGTCTGGTTTTCAGCATGGAACTCATGATATTCCAACAACGTAAAATAGACGTTTCCAACGGTTTTCTTGCTGACAAAAACAGCGGATGTCATCACTTTTTCAACAAAGGCTACCGGCAGGAAACAATCCGCACGAATCAAATCAATGAAAATTTTTCCATGCGAGAGATACGGCTTGCACATCATACCACCGAATGCCAGAGCGATTTCAAATTCATCCTGCAACCGGTCAATAAAATCATCCATAATAGCCTGATATGACCGTGTTTCCGTAGTAATTTCACTTTCCGAGAAAACAAGCCGGGACAATTCTGATGTAATCGCTGCGGGAAGTCTTAGCGAAGTGATTTCATTGTTTTTCAGCCAGATTCCTTGATTCATGTAGACATTGTGCCAAATTTCACACTGGGTCTGCATTTCCTGCGAAATGGCAGATTTCTGTTGATTTTTATTGAAAAATCGGTTAACTGCGGATGCAATCAGACTGAAAAAATTGATATGTCCTCACTCCTTTCCTAGAAAATCCGTCGCAGGACGGTATAACAAAAATAGCGAATATCGTCCATAGCGTGGTCGTTTTCCTTGATAACGGTATCTTTTTCTGATTTTTCGTCCCAACGATACAAGCCAAATTCCCGAATGCTGTCCCTGCAACAATCGCAGAAAAACAGTTTATCACGTTCCAGAAAATTCATTGTCGTTCTGATGCCGTTCAGGACGTCATTTCGTGCCTGTCGGACGCTGAATTTTCTGTGCCGTTTTATCGTCGTAATGAAACTTGCGGCGGACGGATCAATGATCACATGCTGAATCTGATAGCCATCAGCGAGCTTTTCAAGTGCCTGATAATATTCTTCATCCGTCTTCTGTACACCCCTGGCACGTCCGTCATAGTAATATTCTTTGATCCTAACCGCTTTATCTTTCTCGACTGCCCACAAGCCCATAGAACAGGGATTCAGCGTGCCATAGTCAATTGATATATAATAATCTACAGCATTTTTCGTATCATAATTTTTTATGATATGGCGATTCTTATCAAATACTGTGCCATAAACAAGCCCCTCAGCGAGTACCCACAAGCCCTTAATGTATCTGTCATAGAACACCCCGGAATACCGCGTTGTTGTCTTTTCGATTTTCTCCGGTGTCATGATGTGATTGTCC
>CAMWOX010000200.1 GCA_947175975.1 uncultured Ruminococcus sp. | reverse complement strand
TTTAAATGCTTATAGTATAATAAAAACATAAACAACATAGAAAGATATACCAAAAGATAATATGTTGGTTGTGAGTTAAGTTAATATTCGGCAAACTTATTGAAAAGTAAGGACGCAAAGCTTCAGAGTCTAAACCAGAAATGGCATGACCGTCAGCTGCAAATAATTGTTTATTTTAATTACTTTTAGTATAGTTATTGAGATATTAGTACAGATTTTCTTAAACGATTATTTCTTGAAAAACGGCTGTGTCTTTATAGGGGAAGATGACAGTTGTTTTTTGTTGCATCAGAAAAGTTTCAAAGAGTTGCCGAAATTCAGAAAGGATGGGTCATCATGAAAAAACAAATTATCAAGAAAAAAATTGCTTTCTTGTTAGCTTTATGTATGGTATCTAATTTTTCAATCACAGTTGGTGCAAAGGATACCCTTTCTGGTTTTGGTGTATCTAAAGTTGAAACTCTGGAACTTACGCCACAGGGTGAGGAAAGTGATCCCGATACACTAGCTCCAGAGCCAACTTCAGAACCAGCCGCAGAGTCAACAACACAAGATAATCCTGTGGAAAACGCAGGCAGAGTGGAAGTCTCACTCGGAATGGCATTGTTCCTTGATAAAGCGGAATTTACTGTAAAATTAACTGGCAACAATTATCATGGTCAACATACTGTTGCGTTTGAAAACAAAAATATAAATCTTACTCCGGAAGAAATGGAAGCTATGGAAGCTGCGGAGTCTGAAAATGAAGAAACTGCAAGCGAAAGTTCCGGTATAAAAAATGCTGATAAAACGGTTGTTTTCAGTCATCTGGAATCTGGTTCTTACATGCTTACCATTACTGCAAACGGTTTCAAAACTTATACACAGGAAATAAAAGTAGAACAGAAGAAGCATGTATTAAAATTGACAGCTGGTTTCTGTGCAGATTATGACTATGAAAAAGGTTTGATTCATCCGGGTGTCCTCCTGATTGGTGATGTGGATGGAAATGGCTATGTAGATGATGCAGACAGAAAAGTGCTTGTCAGTGCGATTCATACCGTGAAACGCTTTCCGGAGCAACTTGGGAGTTTCATGACATGTGACCTGAACGGAGACGGTGATGTCAATATAGAAGACCTGATGTTCTTCTCAAAAGGTTATCTGGAAGACGTTGACAAACACACGTCGGCGCACATAGAAGAATATGTCTCACCGGATCTTGTAAAAGTTGATACACCTGCTAATGTAGAAGTAGTAGGCGGCAGCGTTCAAGATATGATGGATGGCAAAGGTGAAGTATCGTTCGGACTGAAAGAGGGCGAAGAACTCTCCGAAGACAATCCGATCACGGTTTCATTTGATGTAACCAGTGAAGAACCTGTGGAAGCTGTCGTTTTCGGTGTATCTGAAAAAACACCGATTGAAAAAGCCTATATTGATGTGAATTATGTGGATGAAGATGGAACAGAAAGAACGTTGCAAGTTCCGCTTGTCACATATGAGTCTGAGTCTGAAACTGAATCAGAATCTGAAATCACGGAAGACGAAAATCATCCGGAAAATCAGCCGGAAGAACAGAATGCAGAGGGTGAACAGTATCCGTCAGAGCCGCCGGCTTCGACAGAAGACACACAATCAGAGCCATTGGCTTTGGCAGAAGTTTCAGAAGTTTCAAGACGTGCGATTGAATTTTTGTTGCAGGAATCCAATGTAAGAGCGACACTGGATAAAAAAGGCAATATCCAGGTGAATCTGGGCAAACAGGTAGCTGTCAAGAAAGTTTCCCTGAACGTAACAGCACTGGCAGTGGCAGATGGTCAGGCAAATAATCTTGTCACGATCGCCAAGACAGAATTTGTCAATGATATGGCGAGCCGTATTCCTGAGCCTGAATTGAATATCCCGCTCATTACAGATGTAAAAATCGGCAGTGAGGAATTTACAGTCACCTGGAATCCGGAAACCAACGTAACTGGTTATGAAGTACAGGTAAAGCAGGGCGGCAAAGTGATAAAAACAATCCCCACAACTGCAAATACCGTGAAAGTCAAAGAAGACAAAGTCATCAAGAATTATGTGACTTATACTGTTAGTGTGAAGTCTGTCAATGGTACATGGAGCAGTGCCTATGGTGCATCGAGAGATGCCATGCCGTTGCCGACAAAACGTCCTGACAAGCCGGATAATGTAAAGGCTTCCGGAATCCACAGAGGCATTAAAGTCAGCTGGAGCAATATGGACGATACGCAGTCTTATATTCTTTACTATAGAAAAGAAGGCGATACAACATTTACAGAGATTCAGAATATTACAAGCAACGGCTATACAATCGAGGGACTGGAAGACGTTACAGAATATGAAGTCTATGTAAAAGGCAAGAACACTCTTGGCTTAAGTCCGGAATCCATCCATACTGCCGCAACAACAACGGATCTGGATCTTGCTGATATGCCGAAATACAACCTGATTAACCGTGATGAGAAAGGCAGACCCGGCAAAACTCATGTGCTCTCCGTGAAAAGATACGGCGGTTCTATGATAGACAGCAAACTTGATACTGACGGAAGTTCGGCATGGGGTGCTGTGGACGGTGCGAAAATTTCTTATTATTCAAAGGCTACATGGGACGACGGCGGATTCAACGGGATCGGCAACAATGGTCTGACCTATACACTGGATCAGGATTATACTATGGATACGATTGGTATCCTGACAACAACAAGCATTGATTATACCAACGTAAGATGTTGGGATTCTGCCGGCAATTTAGTATATCAGCTCAATGACGGCTATAGTAATCTCACTTCTTACAAGACAGATGCTAAGGGCAGAGGATATTATCTGCTCAAGTTCCCGAAAGCAATCACAGCAAGCAAAATCCAGATTTCTCTTGCACGTTATCTGGCATCTCCCATTACGATTTCAGAAACGTATTTCTATCATTATGATACCCTGATGGATGAAGTGATGGATTTGTATATTGACGATCTGCATACGGTTCTGAAAGATTATGTAACGCAGGATACAATTGATGAACTGCGTGACAAGATCAACACACCGGATGAATTCGGCGAAGTCAATCCGAATAAAGCAGCTGCTCTTCGTGAACTGGAAACAGCGGAAAAAATTCTGAATGCGAAATCCATCAGCAGTGCAGTAGAAATCCATACCGGTATTACAACCAAAGACGCAGGACGTGGATTCTCTGGACTGAACGCATGGCAGCCGCTTGGCGTTTCCATTGGTACTGGTGAGGAAGTCACCATCTATGTGGGAAGCAACAAAAAGAAAACTGGTGACAGCACCAATTTACGTCTTATTACGACACAGTATCATTCCGAATCCGGTGGTGTTACTTTAGATGGAGCAAATTTGAAAGTCGGCGCAAATACGTTTAAATTATCCCAGGGTAAATTAGTCGGTTTCGAGTCCGGCGGTGCGCTGTATGTACAGTATCAGGGCGACAGCAACACAGATGAAAGATACTCCGTGCGTGTGACCGGCGGTTCAGAAATTCCGATCCTGGATTTGTATCAGGTAACGGATGAAACAGAACGCACAGAAAGAGCCGTTGCTTATATCAATGAATTAGACGAATATGTTCCTTCGATCGAAGCAAAGCACAATGAAGTGCATAAAGGCTCCGGCAACAAGAAATTAGATTATAATTTTGACAGACAAAATTGCATTTTAGGTGCGTCTGATGTTCTTCTGGATACGATGATGCTTTCTCTGCCCGCACAGCAGATGCTTGCCGGAACAGGAAACGGCTCTGCTGAAGAACGTGCCGCAAAGCTTTTGCAGTCCATGGATGCAATGGAAGACATGATGTATC
>CAMWOX010000199.1 GCA_947175975.1 uncultured Ruminococcus sp. | reverse complement strand
GTTGTAGTAGTGATTTCTTCTGTAGTCTCAGTTGTAGTAGCAATTTCCTCTGTTGTCTCAGTTGTAGTAGCAATTTCCTCTGTTGTCTCAGTTGTAGTAGCAATTTCCTCAGTAGTTTCTTCTGTGGATTCTTCTAATGTATCTCCATGAATATATTTCAGTGAATTTTTCACCACATCAACTTTTACATCAACGGCATTTCCGTCAGCATCCTTTGCAGATACTGTTCCGATATCCAACGAATCCAGACTCTCAAAACCAGATGTTGCATCAGCCATGTAAATATTCAGACATTTTGTATCCTCATGATAGAGATACTCTGAAATTTTCATGCCGTTTTCCGGATTGAAATCAAAGGAAATCTCAGCATCAGGATCAGCTTCGATTTTTAAGCTTAACTGAAGAGCAGTAATCTTGCTTTTTTCTTCGTGATCGTATTTTACTATTACATGTCCCAACTCGTCAATCTCAATACTGTCGTCTGCTTTTGCTACCGCTATTGAAAGCGGCAGCATAGCACCCAGTACAAAAGCAATGACGGCAGGTTTCACAAACCGTTTCATCATACTATTTGCTCCTTTTCAGTATTCTAACTTACTTTCCAAAAGTAATGCCAGGAAGTTCAGCAGGCATTTCTTCAAACAGGGAATCGCTGACCAGTCTCTGTCCCTCATTTGTAAGGGCATTGTTGACTCTGTACAGCTCCACACGAACTTTTTCAGGATTTTCCATATCTTCCAGATATTCCGGTTCAATCCAGTAAATCCATGTGCCGTTTGACACTTCTGTAATATCTTTTCCGTCAGGTACATCTGCAAGAATAATCTGCTGGGATGTCAGCGTTCCTTCCTCGTCAGTACCGCCTACGATCTCACCGTTTTCGTCATATAAGATCACAACGTTGTATGCAGGATTGCCTTTATAAGATCCTGTAAATACCAGAGAGCCTTCCGGAATGACATCTGTGCTTTCCGTTCCGTATTTGTAATCTGCACTCAGAGTGCCAATTACTGTTGTTGAAGTTTCCGAATCACTCTCAGCTTTGCGGAAATCAACATTATCTCCGGTGACTCCAAGCACATCCAGTTCTGCAATGGAAACAGTCTTGCCTGTCTGTTCCGGCAGAATCATCTTCACGGATGTTGTGTCATAAGTGCTGATATATTTACTGTCATCATTTGCAAAATAAACAGTTCCGCTTCCATCAAACGTACCCTTTGCAACAAGAACCCATCCATCACCTGTTTCTTCGTCTGTGATTTCGGCTTCGTCCTGCAACACATAAACTTCATAATCACCAATCGATTTACCATCACCAACTGTGTATTTCAATCCAGTAGCTGTCAGTGTCTGATTGAAATCAATCACAATTTCTGCTTGGTCTCCGTCAATCTGTGGTTCATACACAGTGTCTGTATTATGGTCAATTGCGAGTTTTGCCGGATCTTCTTTTGTCTGATCACAAGGCATCTCATCTGTTGCATCATGAACTGTTGCCTCTGCTGTCAGACCTTTGGTTGTGATTGTCCAGTTGGTTTTATCCATACTGCCATCATGCATGATTTTCACAGAATCTGTTACAAAAACAGCAGAACGGTTCAGATACTGGTCAATCAGTGTCACTTCATAGAATACAACACGGTTGTTCAGCGTTGTAACGGTATCTGTGAACGCAGAGCCAGTTACGAAACCGACAGGCGTTCTCTGTGTCTTTCCACCAGAGATTGTGCAACGGATCACTTCATAACCAAGGATATCCTCTTCTGGAATATCGGAAGAAGTAAATGCAAGTGCAACCTGGTTTGATTTCAGACCAGTGCCGGCCGTTACGGAAACATTCTCAATTGCGGAAAATTTACCCTCAGTACCTAAAATACTTCCTTTACCATTCAGTGCATAGACACGGGAATCATCATTTGCATACATGATTGCACGGGTTTCTTTTTCAAACTGCTCTGCATAAGCAACCGTTGTCGGATCGGGCTGTTTGCCCCAACGTTCAAAGAACTCCAGAACATTTTTCTCGGCTGCTGCACAAGCCAGACGCATCAGATTTTGGTCACTATCTCCATTAAGACTAAGTACTATCTCATTAGGAGCAGGAGCTGCTTTCGTATCTCTGGAATAGGTATCTACTCTTGCATAGAAGAGATTAGCCAGCTGTTCTTCATAATCCGGATATGTCTTGTAGTTCAGTCCATTGTCGTAAGCAAGGTGGAGCTGCCAGTACATGCCAAGCTGCGTTGCAATATTAGGACAATCTCCCTTTGTGCCGGAAGTTACTTTGTCGTAAATATTCTGATACTGGAAACGCATGCCTGCATTTTTATCCTGTGCCTGGGCAAGCTGTGAAAAATAGTTGTTTGTGATTTCTGCTACGGCATAACTGCCCTGATTAATGTCGTGTCCGATTTCATGCGCAATACCCCAGCCGAAATAATTTCCGCTGACATATTTACCGTTCTCATCAAATGTAACACCGGTGCAATTTACCATACCTGGTGCTGAACCCCATTCAATTCCGATATGATTTCCTGATGCATACATGAATGCGCCGGAGAACATACGCTGATAACGGATATTCAGATGTGCCTTAGGAACCTGATTCAGTTGCGTGGGTGCGTTTTCATTCAGTCCCTTATGCTGATAGAAGAGATACATCATATCTTCCATTGCGTCCATGGATTTCAGAAGCGTTTCCGCACGTTTCTCCGCACTGCCACTTCCTGTACCTGCCAGGATCTGCTGTGCCGGCAGTGAATACATCATACTATCCATCATAATATCAGATGCGCCAAGAATACAGTTCTTGCTGTCATAGTCATAATCTATATTCTTGTTTTCTGATCCTTTGTGAACTGCATTATGAAGCTCTTCTATTTTCGGAACATATTCATCCAGTTTATTGATGTAAGCAACGGCTTTTTCCATCCGTTCCGCTTCATCCGTTACACCATACAGATCCAGGAAAGGCACTTCTGAACCGCCGGTGACACGCACGGAAAATCTTTCGCTGGAATCACTTGCACCCTGGTACTGAATATATAAAGCACCGCCATTTTCAGCACCAACGCCGGAACCTTTCGTCAATTTGAACGTATTGGCACCGACTTTCAGATTTGCGCCTTCTAAGACAACATTTCCGGATTCAGAATGATACTGTGTCACAATAAGACGTAAATTCGTGCTGTCACCAGTTTTCTTTTGGTTGCTTCCGACATAAATCGTGACTTCCTCGCCAGTACCAATCGAAACTCCAAGCGGCTGCCATGCGTTCAGACCGGAGAATCCACGGTTTACTTCGATATCTTTGGTAGTGATACCATTATGTATTTCTACTGCTTGGCTGATAGATTCTGCATTCAGGATGATTTCTGCTGTTTCCAGTTCACGGAGCAGAGCATCCTGATTGGGATTGATTTCTCCAAATTCATCAGGTGCAGTTACTTTTTCACGCAGGGCATCCACAGTTGCCTGCGTCACATCTTCTTTTAGAACCGTATGCAGGTCATCTACATACAGATCCATGACTTCATCCATGAGTGTATCATAACGATAGAAATAAGTTTCTGAAACAGTAACAGGAGATGCCAGATACCGTGCAAGCGAAATCTGGATTTTGCTTGCTGTGATTGCTTTCGGGAACTTGAGCATATAATATCGTTTGCCATTCTCATCGGTCTTCGATAAAGCGAGATTGCCATAACCGTCATTCAGCTGATATACTAAATTGCCTTCTGAATCCCAGCATCTTACGTTGGTATAGCTGATATCGGTTGTTGTCAGGATACCAATGGTATCCATTGTATAGTCCTGATCCAGCGTATAGG
>CAMWOX010000198.1 GCA_947175975.1 uncultured Ruminococcus sp. | reverse complement strand
CATTAATATTCTGCAAGCCATCAGATAGAATTAATTTAATTTTATCTAAAAGCTGATATTTTAATACTGTTCTTTTAGCAGATTCCAAGGGTAACTTTCCAATATCACAAGCAATCGCCTGTTGAATAATTTTTTTCTGAATTGCATAAACAGGCAACAATGCATGGTCTGTGCCGACATCGCATAAAAAATCGCCCTGTATAAAATTCACACATGCGAGCAATCTTGAATGAATTAGCATAAAAAATCTCCTATGAAAAAGCAGAATTGCGATAAAAACCGCAAATTCTGCCTGTTTCTGATCATTTGAATGACACTGAACGAATCACTTATTTTTCTGCAAAATGTGCATTCAGCTTTTCCACAAGTGCATCTGCATCTGTTCCATGGACTTCACATGCCTGAGCGATTGTTTCGCCTCTGGATGCCGGGCATCCCAGGCAATGCATGCCAATTTCCAGAAAATATGGTGCAACTTCAAAATCTGCATCGAGAATTTCCCCGATCACAGTATCTTTTGTGACTGTCATAAAAATTACGCCTCCTGAGAATTATTCACCTTTCATTTTTGCAAAGCACTCGCTGCAATAAACAGGTCTGTCCTCACGGGGCTGGAACGGCACACGAGCTTCACCGCCGCAGCTAGCACATGTTGCAGTAAACATCTCTCTTGCCTGACGTGGCGCACCCTTTCTTGCATTGCGGCAGTCCTTGCAACGCAAAGGTTCATGATTGAAACCTTTCTCAGCGTAGAACTCCTGCTCGCCAGCAGAGAAAACAAATTCGCTTCCACAGTCTTTGCAGACCAAAGTCTTGTCTTCGTACATGATACAATACCTCACTTAAGATTATTTGCGGAATTATTATTTACATTCTAATAATTCTCATTTATCGAAACTGTCCGGAACAACTCCGTCCAGAATACGAACTAACAAAATTAATTTTTATTTCTGAAAATGCTTTATTGTGCGCATCTTCCTACGGATTCTCTGCATTGCATTATCAACAGATTTAAGCGTGATATGCAGACGCTCTGCAGTCTGTGCATAAGAACAGCCTTCCAAAACTATCTGTAGTATCTCCCATTCTTTTTCAGATAACATCGCCATCACCTGCATCCGGCAGTTTTTGTAACTTTCTTTCCGGATCAGAATACTTTCAGGCGTGTTTTCATCAACAAACTGATGATCCTGCAACAGATCCCCTGCCGGAATAGCAACGGCCTGTTCACGGCGCAGCAGACTCTTCATACTGTTTATAATACAAGTCTGTGCAAAAGCAGAGAATTTAACATCCCGGGACAGATCAAATTGTTTCATCGCACGCAGAAGTGCGACACAACCCTCCTGGATCAGATCATCTGCATCCGTGAGAACGGATGCACAGCGTCCGGCATGAAACCGTACCAAACGAAAATACCGCACCAGAAGCACTGTCTCAGCATCAACAGATTCCCGAGACAACACAGCCAGCTCTTCATCTGACAATGTTTCCAGAATTTTATTCTGCGTTTTCATACCGCATATGCATTTCTTCCCTGTGAAAACAAATCGCTGCCTTGTGCGTCATTGCAGACCACAAGAGGAAAATCCTGAATATATAATTTTTTCACAGATTCACACCCCAGATCTTCAAAGGCAATCACTTCCAATGAACGAATGCATTTTGCGCATAATGCACCAGCACCGCCAACTGCACAGAGATAAACAGCTTTGTTCCTGACAATGGCATCACGCACTGCCTGGGAACGTTCCCCTTTGCCGATCATTGCGGTAAGTCCCAGATCCAGCAGTCTTGGTGCATAAGGATCCATTCTGCCAGAAGTCGTAGGGCCACAGGCACCGACCGGCTTTCCCGGCGGTGCAGGTGTCGGACCTGCATAATAAATTACAGCGTGTTCCAAAGCAAACGGCAGTGCATCGCCGGAATCCAGCAGAGCGGCGATACGCTTATGTGCCGCATCCCTTGCTGTATAAACATAACCGGATAGCAGAATCTTCTGTCCGATCCGGAGCTGATCGGCACAAGCATATAACTCCTGTGCATTCAATTTTTGTAACGCAGGCACAACACTCACCCTTATCTTAATAATAATTAATAATAATAGAATTAGGATCTCTTTTTCTTCTGATGTCTGATTTCCTCGCTGGTTTCATCTACCCAGTCATTGAAATCAAATCCCTGATTTTTATTTTTCTTGTTAGGAGAACCGGCAGCCCTTGCACGAAGTGCTGTATTAAATGCAATTCCGGACTGTGAAAAACTGTCAATATCAAGAATCTGCTCTTCTTCCGGTTGGAATTTATCCGCAGATGCTGGCTGTTCTTCTTCTAATTTGAAAACATCATCGCTGATTACTTTTTCTGCCGGAGCAGGCTTGGCTGTATTTGCAGATACATTCTGTTCCTCAGCGGCAACGAATTTTTCAGCGTCTTCCAACAGAGAAGCCATATCAGGCATCATAGGCACAGCAGGTTTTGCTTTCTGAACCGGTTTTTTCTCCGGAGCAGGTGCAGGTTTAGAAACCGGCTTTTCTTCTGGTGCAGGCTTGGAAAATGGCTTTTTCTCTGGCGCAGGTTTAGAGACCGGCTTTGCTTGCGGAGCAGGTGCAGGTTTTGATGCTGGCTTTGTCTCTGGTTTGGAGACCGACTTTTTTTCTGGAGCTGGTTTCTTCTCCGGAACTACCTTGACTTCAGGCTGAGGAATTGGCTCTACTGCTTTCTGCACAGCAGAAATTTCTTCAGAAGACTGCGCAATATCAGCCCTTGCCTTGTCAATCAAAGTACCTGTTTCATCGAGCTTATCGCTCATACTCTCCACAGCCTGTACAACAGTATCATTCATTTGCTGCAGATTTTCTGCAATTTTATCTACCTGCTCAAGCAGCATCTTCTGTACATCTTCAACAAGCTTGTGTGACTGCTGTTCCCTGAGATTAGCAGCCTTAAGCTTGTCAGCACATTCCTGCTCTACCTGTTTGCGAGCCTCATCAAGAATCTTATCAGCCTCTGCATTTGCAGTTGCCGCACGTTCTTCTGCTTCTGCGAGCATAGTTTCTGCCATTTCACTGGCTTCACGCTCAATTTCTTCGGCTTCTTTCCGAGCATTCTCCACCTGTTCACGTGCTTCTTTTTCAGCATTCTTCGCAAGATTTGTCATCCATCCGCCGAACATATCTGCTGTCACATTCTGGACAGGCTGGTTCTTTGCCTCATCAAGCTTTTGTTCCAGTTCTTTCAGCTTACCACGCAGTGTTTTTTCAGAAACTTTCAGCTCGATCAGTTCAGATTCCTGCTGCTTGGATTTTGCTTTCAGTTCAGAAATCTTCTCGTTTTTCGCAGAAATTTCCTCATCCTTGGAGTCCAGTTCCTGGTTAATTTCTTCCAGTTCCTGCTCAGCATCTTCCACTTTGGATTTCTGATCTGCAAGCTGACTTTCCTGCAAATCAATCTTTGCATTCAGATCCTGAATTTCCATACTCATAGAGCTAATATCGCCTTTGAGTTCCATGATCTCCTGTTGATATTCACGCAACTTTCCAGCATCCACACTGTTGGTCTTTATTTCAGCGAGCTGCTGCTTGACTTTCTGAATATCAGCTTGTCTGCCGGATTTTTCACTCATAAGAGCTTCTGCAAGTTTGGATGCCTTTTCATCCGCACTTTTCAGTTTTTCTTCCAGTTCAGCCGCTTTTTTTTCAGCAGCCTGTGCCTTTTTCCTTGCTTCTTCTTCCCCTTTTTTGTAATCCTGAACCAACTGGGATTCTTCAGCACTGTTTTTTTCACGATATGCTTGCAGTTCATCTTCAAGAACATTATTTTTTTCTTGCAGTTCATTAATATAAGT
>CAMWOX010000197.1 GCA_947175975.1 uncultured Ruminococcus sp. | reverse complement strand
CCCCATGACGGATCAGATCAATTTTCATTCGGAATTTCTTCCTGTTCTTCTGAAATTTCTGCGTTTGCATTTTTCCAGAGGAAATAATCTTCTTTTATTAGAGGAATCATACACAGCAGAGGCAGTGTTGTAAATGCACTGTAATAATATCGAAATTCTGAGAAAACTGGTGTTGCGATCATCAGCGTGAGAAATACACCCGCCAGTGGCGTATAAAGCAGCAGGAATGCTTTTCTCTTTTTGACAAAAACTGCACCTGCCATGAAGATTGCGACCCAAGTTGTCAGTCCGATACTCCAGAACAGTCCCCAATAGTAATGGGAGCTGTATGCATTCCGCCATTTCTCCAAGCGTTCACCGGATTCTTTCGAGAGTTTGCTCTCTTTTTTCAGTTCAAAGCCATCTGAACGAAATTCACTGGCATAAACCCAATACTGTACATCCGGGTACCAGTAGCCATAAGTCTGGTCGATATGTGCCAACAGATAGCTTTTGGGATTCTGTAAGCCAAGAGATACCCAGAGTTTCAGAAATTCTAATCTGTGTTCTCCGATGAATGCCTGGTTGTCTGTTTCCCGTACCAGATTCTTGATCGAATCGGAAATCTGTGGTGCATAGCGTTCCGGGATTCTGGAAACATCTACAATCTGGTTCAGTAAATCTCTCTGTTCTTCTGTGAGTTCTGCACCGTCACAGATGGCACATGAAATCTGCTGTGCCGGAATGGAGAGCGATTCTATTGTATCAGGCTGTGTCACACCCATTGCCTGATAGACAGGGCCTTTTATAATCAGAGAAACTGCCAGTGCTGAAACAGAGATAATTAAAATCTGGATTTGCTTTCTGGGCAGAAAATAAAGAATCAGGAAGAGCAATAAAAATACAAAAGCATATAAGCCATTGCTCCGAAATAGACATGTTGCAACACTGAAAATGCCGAACATGACTAATTCAAAAACCGGAATTTTTTCACTGCCTGTCCGGTATTTCATCAGAATCCTCCAGAGTGTGGTAACAAGTACCAGTACAATACCGCCGAACCAAATATCTTTCCACATGGTAACACTGTAAGTGCCGTGATATGCCGGAAGTGCATAAGCCAGAACGACCAATACCAGTACAAATTTCTTTACACCTGTTTCATAGAGTGTCAGAACTAGATAAGAGAATGCCGCTGCCAGCAAGATTGCCTGTGCCACGCTGTAAGTTGCCACAGAAAGCGTTTGATCTCCATGGAACAAAAACTGCCCCAGCGTGTAAAATATCTTGATCATGAACATATGTGCAATGGGATGATGATTGGATAATGCCTCCATGCCTGCCGCCTGCTGCATCTCTAAAATGGAATCTGCTGTGACATCACCAGGAAACAGATAGAGAAAATAAGGCAGCCAAGCCAATAATAAAATCATTATAGAACTGAAAAATACCAGCAGTTTCTTTTTTCGAACTGGTGCAGGGCGGAGCTGATTCAGATCAATATCAGAGATTTTCTGGTACAGAACTTTGCAAACTGCCATAAAAAACCAGAAAAATCCCAAAATATAGATCACTGTTCTGGAAACTCTTGTGGTCGGATCTTCCCAGACAAAGCGATATTTTGCAAAATAACAGAATGCTGTCAGTGGCAGACCACAGCATATAGACGCAATCTTGATTTTTTTCTCCTGGATGACATATGCTCTCTCATAGAGAAAATATAACAAGATCGCAAAAAACAGCGTGAACATATTTGTTGCGGAAAGACTTAGATAATAGCTGAATGCCATGCCGCTAATCAGTGAGAAAACTAGATTGCAGACTTTTTGTATTCCTGAAATACCTGTAATATTAGAACTCATGAATGTTGACTCCTTTCCGGATTGATTGGATTTCTCTTATGACAGATGGATTTATAGCGTTCGTCAGAACGTTGCAGACAAATTTCAAAATCCTGTCTGTTTTTCTGAATGATACAACTCAGAATCATTCCTGAGAAAAAAGAAATCAGTGCGGACAGAAAAATGAAACCACAGACAATCAGCGTTGGAAATCTTGCAACCTGTCCCGTATGCAAATAATCAATCCAGATCGGACAGAAGAATACAAATGCGATGATAACTAAAATGACAGAAATATAGCTAAAAAACCGCATTGGCTTATAGTTCTTATATAATCTGGCAATGGTCAGCAAGACTTTCAGACCGTCCGAATAGGTATTCAGCTTCGATTCACTGCCTTCCTGTCTGTCCCGGTAATGAATCAGAACATTCTCTGTTGACATATTCTTGTCAATCGCATGGATGCTCATTTCCGTTTCAATCTCAAATCCCTTTGAGAGTACCGGAAATGTCTTGACAAAATGAAAACCGAATGCCCTGTATCCTGTCATAATATCCTTAATATCAGAACCAAAAAAATGATTGATACAGGATCTCACAATACTGTTTCCGAAATTATGAAATGGTCTTTTGTTCTCCTGAAAATACGTCGAAGAAAGCCTGTCTCCGATCACCATATCAATATTTTTCTCCAGTACAGGCAGACACATTTCCCTTGCGTGTTCTGCCGGGTAAGTATCATCTCCATCCACCATAAGATAACATGTGGCATCAATCTCCCGGAACATCCGCCGGATCACGTTGCCCTTGCCCTGCTGGTATTCATGCCGGACGACAGCTCCTGCATTCTTTGCAATTTCTGCTGTGTTATCCGTAGAATTGTTGTCATACACATAGATCACAGCTTCCGGCAATTCTCTCCGGAAATCTTTTACAACCTTTCCGATGGTTTCCGCTTCGTTATAGCAGGGTATCAGCACGGCAATTCTGTCCAATGCATTTTTCCTGTTTTCGGAATCGAAAATTTTTTCAGTTTCCATAACAAACCCTCCTGTTAAAATTTAGAAAATATTTTGGAACTTAAATCCCCTATTAATATGACATATGAACTAGCATTTCATTGGGATCAAAAAGAAAATTCTGCTATTTTCTATTTTTTAGACAAAATAAAATATTATTTTTAGATATATTGCACAATAACATCTGACAAGCTCTGGAAATATTATAATACTATGATCTCAGAACAGAAAGGGGTTACTTATGGCTACTATCAGCTTATGCATGATTGTCAAAAATGAGGAGCCTGTACTTGCAAGATGTCTTGCCTGTATGAAAGATATTGCTGATGAGATAATTATTGTAGATACCGGGTCAGAAGATCATACAAAACAGATTGCTGCACAGTATACAGATCAGATTTATGACTATCTCTGGCAGGATGATTTTGCTGCTGCAAGAAATTTTTCATTCTCCAAGGCAGTTATGGATTATCAGATGTGGCTGGATGCAGATGATGTCATTGCACCGGAAAG
Source organism: uncultured Ruminococcus sp. (assembly GCA_947175975.1). Lineage (GTDB taxonomy): Bacteria > Bacillota > Clostridia > Oscillospirales > Ruminococcaceae > UBA3855. The sequence continues at coordinate 520 of CAMWOX010000197.1, read as the reverse complement.
TCAGAAAGAATTATTGAAATTAAAGCAGAATCTTACGGCGGATGTTGTGATGCTCCCTTATCATACAGCATTTGACACGGAAGAGAAACCCATCTTTACGTATTACAGAGAACGGATTTTGAAACGATCCAGAAATTTTTTCTGGTCAGGAGCTGTTCATGAGACAATTACACCATCCGGTAAGATTATCTATGCTGAACCTGCAATTCTGCACAAGAAATTAGTGATCAATGATCCGGATCGGAATCTGAGAATTTTTGAGAAACAGCTGGAACATCATAAAATCCTCACTGCCAGGGAAAAATTTTACTATGCCCAAGAATTATTCTATCATCAGCAATACGAAAAAGCCATGAAATTCTACATAGAGTTTCTTTCTCAACCAGATGGATGGGTTGAAGATAAGATTCCGGCATGTCGGCAACTTGCGTTCTGCTGTTTGCAATCCGGTGAAACAGAATCTGCCTTGCAGGCAGTATTTCAGCGCGTTTTATATGCCCATCCCCGGGCAGCAGTTTGT
>CAMWOX010000196.1 GCA_947175975.1 uncultured Ruminococcus sp. | reverse complement strand
ATAATAAATAAGGATTAAATTAATGTTAAATGCAGGTTAAATTCTAAAAACCTGCTGTCAAAGGAGGATGTTTGGAATGGCAGCACAGATTACAGCCGTTGTAATTTTTGTGGCTATGTTTATCCTGATTATTCTGGATAAAATCGAAAAGCATTATGTGACGCTCGGGTGCGGTGTGCTGACGCTTGTCGGCGTGTTTGGTATCTGCATGAATGATGTGCAGGCGGTGTGGAACACAATTAATCTAAAAGCATTCGCATCCATGGAATTTTGGCACACCAGTGGTGCGGAATCAGAATCCAGCGGTATTGACTGGGCAACGATTCTGTTTCTCGGCGGCATGATGATCATGGTGGAGGGTATGGCAAGAGTCGGATTTTTTAACTGGCTTTGCCGGAGGATTGCTAAGATGGTACATTATAAGACAATCCCCATATTCCTGGCATTTATGGTGATGTCGTTCGTTCTGGCAATGTTTATTGACTCGATTACAGTTATTTTATTCCTGGCATCGGTTACAATTGAATTGTCCAGACTGCTGAAATTCAATCCTGTTCCGATGATCATGTCTGAAATTTTCTGTGCGAACTTGGGAGGCTCTGCGACAATGTGCGGCGATCCGCCTAATATTATCATTGGTTCTAACCTGCATTATTCATTTATGGATTTTGTCTCGAATACCGGCGTTGTGGCATTGATCTCATTTGTATTTATTGTAGCCTATTTCTATCTGATTATGCGGAAAGAACTTGCAAGCAGCGGTGTCAGTGAGGAAGAAATCCGGAAAATGCCATCTCCGGAAAGTTTTATTACAGATTGGACAGGTTTTGGGGTAAGCCTGGTGATTTTCCTGTGTGCAGTTGTATTATTGATTACACACAGCTCCACAGGATTGACAGTTGCTTTTATCGGTGTTGTAATTGCATTGATTACACTGATTACATCCGCAAAGCATATCAAAGAAATTCTCAAGGGAGTGGATTACAAGACATTGCTGTTCTTCACGGGATTATTTATTGTTGTCGGCGGACTGGAACAGACAGGTGTTCTGGAAATTATTGCGAATTTCATTAGTAAAGTCTGCGGCAGCAATTATTATCTCATGGTAGCGATTATTATCTGGGTATCCGGCATTGCAAGTGCATTTGTGGATAATATCCCCTTTGCGGCAACGATGGTGCCAATCATCAAGGAGCTGTCCCTTGGGAGCGACCCGTTGCTTGCAACGCTTGCATGGTCTCTGGCAATGGGAACGGATGTCGGCGGTTCAGCAACGCCAATCGGCGCATCTGCAAATGTTGTGGGGACTTCTGCGGCGGCAAAAGCCGGACATCCGATCGGCTGGGGAGAATACTGCAAGAAATTAGCACCAGCAACGCTGATTGTCTTACTTGTCAGCACAGTGTATATCTGCATCCGGTATGTGACACAGTTATAATTTCAGATCTCTCATGCAGGGTAGTTCTGCATGAGAGATTTTTTGCATTCGCAGATTGGATCACTATTGACAAATCCCTTGGATTTATGCTATAATTTAGAAAATAGAAAATTAAAAATTATGAAAGGCATGTGATTCTCTATGAACAAACAACTGTTGATTTCTGTGAGCCGTGAATTTGGCAGCGGCGGTCGTGAAATTGCACACATTCTAGCACAACGTTTTCATATTAATTACTATGACAGAAATTTGCTGGATGAAATTGCAAATGAAAACTCTTTCAATGCTGAAAAACTCCGGAAGTTTGATGAAAAACCAAGAAGATTATTTTTTTCCAGAACTTCCAGAGGAGAAACCAATTCGCCGGAGCTGATTGTTGCCAATTACCAGTTTGATTATCTGGTGAAAAAAGCGGATGAGGGGGAATCATTCGTGGTTGTTGGCAGGTGTGCAGATGAGATTTTATCTAATTATGAGGGAATTGTGAAATTATTTATCCTGGCGGATGAAGAATGCAAAATTAAGCGCATTGCGGAATCCCGGAATGTCAATCCAGATCAAGCCAAAAGCATTATGCACCGCCATGACAGAAAACGCAAGAGATACCACAATTATTACTGCACGATCAAATGGGGCGATTCCAGGGGATACGATCTGTCAATCAATACAAGCCGTCTGGGCATTGAGAAAACAGCGGACTTCCTGGAGCAGTACATCCGGGAAAGATTTGAAATTGCATAATACTAACTGCATCTGTTTCTGCAAAAGGAAACAGGTGCAATTTTTTTAATTATTTTGTAGCAAAATGCGTTCCTGTAAAGTATGACTAGTAAAAGGAGGAGAATTATGTGGAATAAACATAGAAATCAGGAACATGAAAAAATAATTCGTACTTATGCAGATGCAGTTTATCGGCTTGCCTATTCTTATAGCCGAAATCGGGCTGATGCAGATGATATTTTTCAGGAAGTATTTTTCAGATATTTAAAAAAACAGCCGGAATTTGAGAGTACAGAACATGCAAAAGCATGGTTTCTCCGTGTGACAGCCAACTGTGCCAAAAGTTTTCTGACTTCTGCATGGAAACGTCATACACAGCCACTGGAGCAAGATATGATATTTGAACAGCCTGAAGAAAATCAGCTTGATGAAGCATTAAGGCAATTACCTGTCAAGTACAGGGAAGTAATCCATTTGTATTACTATGAGGGATACCAGACGGATGAAATTGCAAAGATTCTCAAAAGAAAGCCATCCACTGTAAGAACACAGCTCACACGTGCCAGAGAGCATCTTGCTCAAATCTTAAAGGAGGAAAATTTATGAAAGAAATTTATCAGAATATGAATGCACAAATTCAGCCTGATGAAAAGTTAATCCAGGAAGTTTTGAAGAAACAGGTCAGAAAAACGTATCCTGTCCGGAATACATTTGCTATTTTGGCTGCATGTGCTGTTTTCAGCATGGGAAGTGTTGCGGTTCTTGCACGGGCTGATGAAGATTTCAAAAATATGTTATATGAGATCTCGCCCAGGGTAGGAGCTGTCTTTAGTCCTGTTATGAAGAGTGATGTCCAGAATGGTATTGAAATGACAGTGGAGGGATCTCACATTAATGGTGATGATGCGGAATTTTATATTACATTTCAAGACTTGGAAGACAATAGAATTGATGCAGAAATAGACTTGATGGATAGTTATAGTATCATTCGACCATTTTATTTTGATGCGTCATCATCTGGCTGTATGAGAGAGGGCTATGATGAACAGTCTGGAAAAATGCGGTTTTATATCATAACACATGAACCAGGTGCAGCAAGATTCTGGGGGGATAATCTGACATTTTTCGTCAGGGAAATCCTGATAGGTGCCGAAAGTCATGATTATGTGCCGGTTGCAATTGATTTATCGCAGGTCAATTATCACCCTGAAACTATTTCTGGAACAGAGTTTTTCCAGCATCGTGGCTATGGCTCAGCTTATAAATATACGTGTCCGGAACTTGAGGATGTTGCTATTATGAAGCCGGAATACAAAAAAGATTTCATTCAGGAAATCAAACTGACTGGTCTTGGATGGGAAAACGGCATGCTGCATATTCAGAGTTATATTGAAAACTGGAATCAAAATACCTGGATTGGGTATTATCTGGATGAGAATGGCAATCAGTTGGAAGAATCTTATTCGTTCAGTTGGCGTGATGGAACTGGTGAATATATAGAGAGTTTTTTTGAAGTAAAACCGGAAGAACTGCAAAATTATCAAGTCTATGCAGATTATCGGGTCGGCGGTGAGTTAATAGAGGGAAACTGGAAAGTGAAATTTCCAATTGTGCAGAATGAATAAAAATCAGATTCAAATTAATCAGATTTTTTACTTGACAAACTGGAAAAATCATGCTATAATAATAAAGCTGTCGGACGAGAGGAAGAGAGCGAGAACA